>DASXRW010000207.1:0-1979 GCA_036506355.1 Burkholderiales bacterium | reverse complement strand
GGTGCGCGTGGCCTTCCTGGACGAAGGCCGCCGCCTGGCGATTGACGGGCAAGCCTACGAGGCGGGCAGCAGCAAGGTGCAAACGGTGCGCGACGGCGCGAGCTGGCACGTGTTCCACGAGGGCGTGCGCTGGACGCTCGCGCTCAAGGAAGAGCTGCGCGGCCAGGATTTCGACGCCGGCAGCGGCTCGCTTGCGGCGCCAATGCCCGGGCGAGTCATCAAGCTGTTTGTTACCGCCGGGGATAAGGTGGTGAAGGGCCAGCCTCTGTTGATCCTGGAAGCGATGAAGATGGAGCACACGATCACCGCGCCAGCCGATGGGACGGTGAAGGAAATCCACTACTCGGCCGGCGAGCAGGTGCTCGAGGGCGCGGAGCTGATCAAGGTCGAATGACGCAAAGCGTGCGCATCGTGGAAGTCGGGCCGCGCGACGGGCTGCAGAACGAACCGCGCGAAGTACCCACGGCGGTGAAGGTCGAGCTGATCGAGCGCCTTGCGGACGCAGGGCTGCCGGCAGTCGAGGCCACCGCGTTCGTCTCGCCGAAATGGATTCCGCAGATGGCAGACCATACCGAGGTGCTCGAACGCATCCGCCGCAAGCCGGGCGTGGACTATCCGGTGCTCGCGCCAAATCTCAAGGGCTTCGAAGCGGCGCGCGCCGCGGGCGCGACCGAGGTGGCGATCTTCGGCGCGGCCTCGGAGGCTTTCTCCCGGAAGAACATCAATTGCTCCATTGCTGAATCGCTCGACCGGTTTCGTCCTGTGGCTTCTGAAGCGAAAAAGCGCGGCATCAAGGTGCGCGGCTACGTGTCGTGCGTCCTCGGGTGTCCTTACGAGGGTGACATCGCGCCGCAGCGCGTCGCCGATGTCGCTGCCGCGCTTGCCGAAATGGGCTGCTATGAAATCTCGCTCGGCGACACCATCGGCGTCGGCACGCCCGGCAAGACGAAGGCAATGATCGAGGCCTGCGCCGAGCGCGTGCCGGTGGCGAAGCTCGCCGGCCATTACCACGACACCTACGGGCAGGCGCTCGCCAATATCTATGCGTCGCTCGAGCTCGGCGTTGCCACTTTCGATGCTTCCATTGCCGGACTCGGCGGCTGCCCTTACGCCGCGGGGGCCTCGGGCAACGTCGCAACCGAGGATGTCGTCTATATGCTCAACGGCCTCGGCGCGCGCACCGGCGTCGATCTCGAGCGGCTGGTCGATATCGGGCAATGGATTTGCGGCGTGCTGGGCCGCGAGCCGTCATCGAAAGCGGCCCGGGCGCTGGCCGCAAAGCGCAAGCGGTGACATCGCCCTGCATCAAGGTCTGCCAGATGGATCCGCGCCGCGGCCTGTGCCTCGGCTGCCGGCGCACGCTCGACGAGATCGCGCGCTGGGGCGGCATGAGCGACGCCGAGCGCGAGCGCATCCTGGCGCAACTTCCGGCGCGGGCGTCAGATGTCCCTGAAGTCTCCGTGCCGCCCCTTGCCTGAGGCGAAGCGCTCGGCGCCGGCGGCGCCGTCGATCTCGAAAGCGGGAAAGCCGTTGTACCACTCCTTGCGCATCGCCTCGCGAAGCGGCAGGCCGTGCTGCATGTAAGTGGAGCGCCGGTCGGCGCGCACGCAGGCCTGCGGAAAACGCGAGATCTCGTGCGCCATCGCCTCAGCGAATTCTCGCGACTTGCCTTCTGGCACCACGTGCTCGCAGGCGCCGATGCGCAGCGCCTCGTCCGCCGGCACCTTGCGCCCGGTGAGAATGATCTCCATCGCGCGTCCCATGCCGACGATGCGCGGCAGGCGCACCGTGCCGCCGTCGATCAGCGGCACGCCCCAGCGCCGGCAATAGACGCCGAAGTACGCCGACTGCTCCATCACGCGCAGGTCGCACCACAGCGCGAGCTCGAAGCCGCCGGCGACGGCCGGCCCGGCGACCGCGGCGATCACCGGCTTGTCGAGCTCGAGGCGCGTCGGCCCGAGGGGTCCGCGCGGGATCGC
>DASXRW010000206.1:0-2138 GCA_036506355.1 Burkholderiales bacterium | reverse complement strand
CCGCGCAGGCGCCGCAGCTCCTCGTGCGGCAGATTGTCGATGCGCCGGCCCTCGAGGCGCACCTCGCCGGCGGCGATGCGCCCGGGCGGCTCGAGCAGGCCGATGATGGCGAGCCCGGTGATCGACTTGCCGGCGCCGGACTCGCCGACCACGCCGAGCACTTCGCCCGGCGCAATGGAGAACGAGATGTCGTCGAGCGCGGTGAGCGTGCCGCGCCGCGTCGGGAATTCGACTTTGAGGTGCTCGACCTGAAGTATCACTGCAGACGTATCACCGCAGCTTGGGGTTCAGCGCGTCGCGCAGCCAGTCGCCGAGTAGGTTGACCGAGAGCACCAGCACGACGAGCGCGAGGCCGGGAAAGACGGTGATCCACCACTCGCCGGAGTAGAGGAACTCGTTGCCGATGCGGATCAGCGTGCCGAGCGAGGGACGCGTCGCCGGCACCCCGACGCCGAGGAAGGAGAGCGTCGCCTCGGTGATGATGGCGGTGGCGATGTGGATGGTGGCGATGACCAGCACCGGGCCCATCACGTTGGGCAGCACGTGCGCGAGCATGATGGCGAGCGGGCTGCGGCCGACGACGCGCGCCGCCTGCACATACTCCTTCTCCTTTTCCACCATGGTCGAGCCGCGCACGGTGCGGGCGTACTGCACCCAGCCGGCGAAGCCGATGGCGAGCACCAGCACGGGTATCGCGAGCTCGTCGTGCCGGTCACCCGGCAGCGCGACGCGCGCCACGCCGTCGATCAGGAGCGCGATGAGGATCGCCGGGAACGAGAGCTGCACGTCGGCGATGCGCATGATCAGGGCGTCGAAGCGCCCGCCGACATAGCCCGCGATCAGGCCGAGCGACACGCCGAGCGCGAGCGAGAACGCCACCGCCGCCAGCCCGACGCCGAGCGAGATGCGCGCGCCGTGCATGATGGTCGAGAGGATGTCGCGCCCCTGGTTGTCGGTGCCCAGCGGGTACTGGGGCAGCCCCTTCTCATCCCAGGCGGGCGGCGCGAAGGCCTCGTTCAGGTTGAGCGCCGCCATGTTGAACGGGTCCTGCGGCGAGATCCACGGCGCGAGCAGCGCGGCGCCGACGCAGATAAGCGTCAGCACCGCTGCCACGATCGTCACCGGCGAGCGCCGGAAGCTCCAGGCGAGGTCGTGCTCCCAGAGCTGGCGGAGGATCACGTAACTGCTTTTGCCTCTACTTCACCGTGGCGAAACGCGCCTGCGGCCGGTCATCGATGCTGTAGGCGATGCCGACGCCCTGCTTCATCGCCCAGGGCCGCATCTGGTAATGCAGCGGCACGTAGTAGTACTGGTCGCGCGTTATCTCCAGCGACTCCTTCAGCAGCGCGTCGCGCTTTTTCGTGTCGGTCTCGACCTTGATCTGGTCGATCAGGTCGTCCAGCTTCTTGTCGCTGATGCGCCCCTGGTTGAAACTGCCGTCGGCGCCGGTGGTCTTGGTGCGCACCAGCGACTGCAGCATGTAGAGGCCGTCGAAGGTTGGCACGCCCCAGCCGAGCATGTAGGCGCTGGTGTCGAGCTGCAGGAGCTTGGGAATGTACGTGGCGAAAGGCATCGCGTTCAGCTTCACGTTGAGCCCGGCTCTTGCCCACATCGAGACGAGCGACTGGCAGATCTTCTCGTCGTTGACGTAGCGGTTGATGGGGCAGTCGAGCGTGAACTCGAAGCCGTTCGGATAGCCCGCCTCCGCGAGCAGCTTCTTCGCGCCCGCGGGGTCGTATTTCGGCACGATGTCCAGCTGCTTGGAGTAGGGGTGCACGCCGGGCGCGATCATCAGGCCGGCCGGGATCGACAGCCCGCGCATGGTGATTCTCTTGATCGCCTCGCGGTCGACCGCCATGTTGAGCGCCTTGCGCACGCGGATGTCCTTGAAGGGGTTCTTGCCCTTCACGCTCGAGTACTTGAGCTCGTCGTTGAACTGGTCCATGCCGATGAAGATGGTGCGCACCTCATGGCCGTCGAGGATCTTGATCTTCGGCTCCTTGCGCAGCCGGTCGACGTCCTGCGTCGGCAGGTCCGTGACGAGATCCACCTCGCCGGAGAGGAGCGCCGAGACCCGCGTCGCGTCCGACTTGATCGGCGTATAGACGATGTCGGTGACGTTGCCGTCGAGCTTGCCC
>DASXRW010000205.1:0-2978 GCA_036506355.1 Burkholderiales bacterium | reverse complement strand
GAACAAGCTCGCCGTGGCCGGCATGAGCGCGATGTCGAGCTCGCCGGCGAGCAGGCCGGGAACGGCGAAGGCGCCGTCGTTGAATTTCTTCACCTGGGGATCGATGCCGAGTTTCTTGAAGTAGCCGCGCGCCTCGGCGATATAGAAGCCGCCGCCGGAAATGAACGGCCCTTCGCCTACGTTGATGACATCGTCCGCCCGCGCGGCGAGCACGCCGCTTGCGAGGATGAGCGCCAGCACCATTTTCCAAACCATGAACGATCCCCCTTGGGTTTTCAGTGGCCGTCGCGATAGGCGGTCCACGGTGCGACCTTGCGGTCGATCCACTGCTGCAGCTTGATGACCAGCGCGCCGAACACGGCGAGCGCCACCAGGTCGGCGAAGACTTTCTCGGTTTCCATCACCTGCCCGGCCTGCATCAGCAGGTAGCCCATGCCGCTCTGGCTCGAGCCGCCGATCATCTCGGCTGCGATCACGAGGATTATGGTGACGCCCATGCCGAGGTGCAAGCCGGCGAAGATGCTCGGCACCGCGGCGGGGATCACGACCTTGAGCTGGATCTGGCGGGCGCTCGCGCCGAGGTCCTGCGCGGTCTTGAGCAGGCCGCGGTCGACCTCGCGAATCCCGGCATAGGCGCTGATCACGATCGGAAAGAACGCCGTGATCGCGCTGATCACGATCTTGTACGCCTCGCCGGTGCCGAGCCAGATGAGGAGCAGCGGGATGAGCGCGATCTTCGGCAGCGGATAGAGCGCGGCGATCCACGGGTCGGCGATGCGCGCCGCGAGGCGCGACATGCCCATCAGGACGCCGAGCCCCACGCCCGCGATCGCGGCCACGGCGAAACCGGCGAAGATGCGCAGGATCGTCACGCCCATGTTGGCCGCGAGCGAGCCGTCGGCGACCATGCGGCCGAAGTACACCGCGATCGCGCTCGGCGCCGGCAGGTAGATGGGCGCGATGCCGCGCGCGCGCACGACCAGCTCCCACGCGAGCACGAAGGCGACGATGACGAGCGCGGGCAGCGTGCGCTCGGCAACGCGCGCCGCGCCGCTCATGCCGCGCTGAGCGCAGCCGCCTGCTGCGCCATCGAGGTCATCACCTCCTCGCGGATCAGATGGAACGCGCGGTCGAAGAGCGCGGCAAAGGCGCTGGTGCTCACCATCTCGAGCGAGCGCGGCCGCGGCAGATCCACCGCCAGCACCTCCTTGATGCGTCCGGGTCGCGCGCTCATCACGATCACCTCGTCGCCGAGGAGGATCGCCTCCTCGATGGCATGCGTCACGAAGAGCACGGTCTTGTGCGTGCGATCGACAAGGCGCGCGAGTTCCTCCTGCATGATGATCTTGGTCTGGGCGTCGAGCGCGGCGAACGGCTCGTCCATCAGCAGGATCGGGCGCTCGAGCACGAGCGCGCGGGCGAGCGCGACGCGCTGGCGCATGCCGCCGGAGAGCTGCCCGGGCAGGTAATGCTCGAAGCCGGCGAGCCCCACCGAGGCGACCATGGCGCGCGAGCGCTCGTGGCGCTCGCGCCTCGGCACGCCCTGCATCTCGAGGCCGAAGGCGATGTTGTCGAGCACGCTGCGCCACGGGAAGAGGTTGAGGCTCTGCCACACCATGACCGAATCGGCGCCGGGCGCGCGCGCTGCGGCCGGGCGCGCCGGATCGACGATGCGCACCGCGCCGCTCGTCGCGGGCTCGAGGCCGCCGACGATCTGCAGGAGCGTGCTTTTGCCGCAGCCGCTCGGCCCGAGGAGGCACGAGAAACGCCGTGAAGCGAAGCGGTGCGTGAAGCGCTCGAGCGCGACGATGTCGGCGCCGCCGCGCCCGGCCCAGACCTGCGTCACCTCCTCGACGATAACGTCCATGCTGTGCGCAGGCGCGAAATGCTTATCTTGCTCCCCTCGATGGCGACATAATGCCACCTCGGACAGCGGGAGAAAAAGTCAGCGCGGGGCACGAGCATGTTCGAGTTCTTTCCGGGGCATTACCGCTGGTCGTACAACACGCTGCTCGCCTTCGCGGCCGGCGGCCAGCTCGGCGATGTCGCCCTCATCCATAAGCAACTCTTAAGCGAAGTCGGCACGGATGAAGCGTGGCATCGCGAATGGGCCCGCCTCGCCGGCATCCTCGAGAAGCGCGCGCGAGCCGGCTCGCGCCATAGCGCGGCCGAGAATTACTTTCTCTCGAGCCTGTACCACACCATTTCGGAGCACTTCATCCCGCCGGCCTCGCCCCAGCGCCTGGCCTCCTATAAGGAGGTGCTGCGCACCTTCGACCTCGGCCGCGAAGCGTCCACCCACCCGGTGGAGCGTGTGCTGGTGCCGTTCGAAGGCACCACCCTGCCCGCCTACTTCGTTCCAGGCCTCGGCAATGGCCCGCGGCCCGCAGCGATCTTCATCTGCGGCCTGGATACGACCAAGGAACTGTGGTTCCTGCGAGCACGCCTGCAGTTCGCCGTGCGCGGCATCTCGGCGCTCTTCATCGACACGCCGGGCATCGGCGAGGCGCTAAGGCTGCAGAAGCTCGTTACGCGCGCCGATTACGAAAAGCCGGTCGGCGCGGCAATCGACTGGCTGGAGAAGCGGAAGGACGTCGACGGCAAGCGCATCGGCATCGTCGGCTCGAGCCTCGGCGGCTACTACGTCGCGCGTGCCGCGGCGTACGAACCGCGCCTGAAGGCGACGGTCGCCTGGGGCGCAATCTACGATTACCACCGCGTCTGGGTGCGCAGGATGCAGGGCAACGGCATCGTCGCCGCGCCCCGCTTCCAGCTGATGTTCATCACCGGCACCGACACGATGGAAGCGGCCGTCGAGAAGGTGAAGGATTTCCGCATCGCCGACTTCGCCGGCCGCATCCGCTGCCCGTTCCTCGTCATGCACGGCGCCGAGGACCAGCAGGTGCTGATGGAGGACGCGCGCGCCATGTACGAGGCTATCGGCTCCGCCGACAAGGAGCTGGTGGTATTCGACGGCG
>DASXRW010000204.1:0-9103 GCA_036506355.1 Burkholderiales bacterium | reverse complement strand
CATCACCATGGTGTCCAACGTGCCCTTCTGGAGCTTCAAGGAAGTGAACTGGAAAAAGCGCGTGCCGCTGTGGGTGATCCTCGCCTGCGTGATCGCCATCTCGATCATCGCGTCGAGCCCATCGCTCGTGCTGTTCCTGCTTTTCTTCTCCTACGCGCTCTCCGGCTACGTCATGTGGGCGATGGGCCACCGCGTGCGCCCGGTGCTGCCCGAGGAATGACGGCAGTTATTTGAACGCCGATTGCACGAGCAGCCCGGGCAGCCAGGTTGCCAGCCCGGGCCAGAACACCACCGCGAGCAGCACGAAGGCATCGGTGCAGAAGAAGGGTACCGAGCCCTTCACCACCTCCGACACCGGGATCTTCGAGACCCCGCTCACCGCGAAGAGGTTCAGCCCGACCGGCGGCGTGACGAGGCTCATCTCGACCGTGAGGGTCATCATGATGCCGAGATGGATCAGATCGATGTGCAGCGCGTGCGCCACGGGATACACCACCGGGATCGTGAGCAGGATCATCGCCACGCCGTCGACGAAGCAGCCGAGCACCATCTCGAGCATGATGAAGGCGAAGATGAAGCCCAAGGGCGACAGGCCCCAGGAGGCCACCGTCTTGGTGATGGTCTGCGGCCAGTAGAGATTGGCGGCAAGGAACTGGAACACGCCGACGCAGCCGACCAGAAACAGGATCACGGCCGTGAGGTTGAGCGAGCGGTAAAGGACCGGCAGCAGCTCGCGCACGAACGCCATCCGGCGCGTGATCAGACCGTAGACCAGCGCGTAGCCGCAGGCGGCCGCCGCCGCTTCGGTCGGCGTGAACACGCCGCCGTACAGTCCGCCGAGAATGACCACCGGCATGCCGAACGCCGGCAGCGCCGCCTTCGTCGCCGGCCACAGGCGGCGTGCGTCGAAGCTGCCGCGCGCGAGCTTGAGATGCCAGGCGAGCCCGACGATGGTGATCACGTTCGCGGTCGCGAGCAGCAGGCCCGGGATCACGCCGGCGAAGAACAGATCCACCACCGAGGTCTCGGTGACGATGCCGTAGAGGATCAGCGGGATGCTCGGCGGAATCAGGATCGCGATGCCGCCGCTCGTCGCCACCAGGCCGCCGGCGACCCACGGCGGATAGCCGCGCTTCAGCATCTCGGGAATCGCGATCACGCTCATCGCCGCCGCCATGGCCACGCTCGAGCCCGAGATCGCTGCGAACAGCACGCATGCGAGGATGGTGGCGACGCCGAATCCGCCGGGCATCCAGCCGACCAGGGCGTCGGCGAAGCGGAACAGCAGCGCCACCAGGCCGGTGCGCTCCATCAGGAAGCCGGCGAAGATAAAGAGCGGAATCGCCATCAGGGTGTACTTGGAGATGAAATTGAAGAACGCGCGGAACACCACATTCGGCTCGAGCAGCGGGTCGAACAGGATGTAGGCGAGCGCGCCGCCCGAGAGCGCGATGCCGATCGGCACGCTCAGGATCAGCAGGACGAAGACGACGATGGCGATGAGCGCCATTCAGTCCACCAGGTCGTGGCTGCCTTCGGCGGGCTCTTCGAGCACGCTCACGCCGCGCAGCTTCTGGATCCCGCGCCAGCACTGGAAGAACAGCGACACCACCATGAAGGCGAAGCCGATGAGCAGCGCCCAGAGAAACGGCGCGAGGAGGAACTCGAGGCTCTCGGTGCGCGGCGCGTCGCGCTGGCTCTCGAGCACCTCTTCCAGGCCCCACCACACGACGCCGAGCATGAAGAGCAATGCAATGAGGGTCGCGGCGACTTCGAGGTACTCGACGAGGCGGCGCGCGCGCGGGCCGACCGCGCGCAGCGTGTGCAGGAAGATGTCGACGACCAGGTGCGTGCCGCGCCGCTGCGAGATGCCGAAGTAGAGGAAGACCGAGGTCAGGATGAAGTAGGTGACGGCATCCTGCTGCCACTCATAGGACACGCCGAAGACGTACCGGCGCACGACCTCCAGCAATGCGAGGAGCGTGCAGCCGAGCAGCAGGAGCGCCGCGGCGGGCGCCAGGAGCCGGTCCTGGAACGCCCGCCAGAGCGCGTACGCCTTCTCCACCTACTTGATGTGGATCACCGAGGCGAACTTCGAGCAGTCGATCTTCTCGATCCACGACGATCCCGGCGGGTTCTCCTTCGAGAGCTCGCGCCCTTCCTTCACGAACTGGTCCAGCAGCGGCACCGCGTCGGGCGGAATCTTGCTCTTCACGTAGCGGATCGAGGCGTCGCCCACCGCGCTGGTCATCGCATTCACTTCCTGCGGCGTCATCCAGTACACGCCCGGCTTCGAGGGGTCCTTGGTGCCGTACTTCTCGTAGGTCAGCCGGTCGACGCACCAGTTGTACCGCTTCTGCGTCTCGATCGTCTCGTGGACCAGCTTCTCGAGCGTCGCCTGGGTCGCGGGCGGCAGACGGTTCCACCAGCGCTGGCTCGCCGCGACCATGTAGTAATCGCCGGTGAAGACGCCGGCGCCGCCGGTCGTGTAGTAGGGCGCCTGCTCGCGCACCGAAAGCCAGCCGCCGATGCTCGTCATGAGGCCGTCGATGACGCCCGATTGCAGCGCGCTCGGCACCTCGCCGAAGGCCATCACGACCGGAGAGGCCTTCCACGACGCAAGCGAGGCGTTCTCCACCGGGCCCATGCTGCGTACCTTGCGACCGGTGAAGTCTTCCGGCTTGACGTAGCGCTTGCCGCCGCCCACGCCCATGCCGAAGCTCATCTGCGCCGCGCCGAACACCTTGATGTTCTGGTTCTTGGCGAGCCGCTCGACCAGCGTCTTGTAGGTCTTGGTCTGCTCCAGGTGGTCGACCGCGCCGACCGTGGTGAGCACGCCCGGCCCGACGACCGTCATCATGTACGGGTCGACCGGCGCGGCCTTGCCCATCTGCATCCAGGCCATCTCGAGATTGCCGCGGCGCATGGCCTCGAACGCCTCGGGAATCGTGTAGAGCGCGCCCGCGTAATAGATGCGCGCTTCGCTGCCGGGGATGACCTGCGGCAGGCGGTCGGCGAAATACTTGAGCGCCATGCCCGCGGGATGGGGCGGCGGCGTGAAGTCTGCGGCGAAGCGCAGCACCACCGGCTTCACTGCGCCCTGCGCTTGCGCCGGCTGCGCCGGCACAAGCGCTGCGGCCAGCGCCGCGGCAGCAGCGCTGGCCAGCCATTGCATCGTGTGTCGCATCGTATCCTCCTCCTAGAGGTGTTTCGTGACCGCGGGTTCGAACGCCCGCTTTTGTCCCTGGCCTGAAGCGGGTAGATTCTAGCCGGGAGGAGCAATATATGAAGAACATCATTACCGCGGCCGCCGCGGCGGCGCTTACCGCAGGCTGCCAGGGCGTTCATCGTCAGAGCGCTCCACAAGAGCCGCTGCAGGCCACTGCTGCATTGCAATCAACGAAGGGCAGCAAGGCTTTCGGCGAAGCGACCTTCGAGCAGGTCGGGGACAAGGTGCACGTGATCGTCAACGCCCAGGGCTTGAAGCCCAATCAGGAGCACGGCTTTCACATCCACGAGGCCGGCGACTGCAGCTCGGGCGACGGCATGAGCGCCAAGGGCCACTTCAACCCGCAGGGCAAGCCGCACGGCAATCCCGCCTCGAGCGAGCACCACGCGGGCGATCTTCCGGCGCTGAAAGCGGACAAGGACGGCCGGGCGAAGCTCGAGGCCGACATCGCTGGCGTCACGCTCGCGCCCGGACCTTCGAGCATCGTCGGGCGCGGCCTCATCATCCACGCCGACCCGGACGACTACAAGACCCAGCCGACCGGCAACTCCGGCGCGCGCATCGCCTGCGGCGTGATCAGGGCGACCTGATCACACCGCTTCAAACGCGGTTTCGCGCCACGAGCTGGCGCGAGATGATGATGCGCTGCATCTCGTTCGTGCCCTCGCCGATGCACAGCAGCGGCGCGTCGCGGTAGTAGCGCTCGATGTTGAACTCCTTCGAGTAGCCGTAGGCGCCGTGGATGCGCATCGCGTCGGTGGCGTTCTCGAGCGCGGCCTCCGAGGCGAAGAGCTTCGCCATGCCGGCCTCCAGGTCGCAGCGCTCGCCGCGGTCGTACGCCTGCGCGGCGTTCTCCACGAGCAGACGCGCCGCTTCGACGCGCGTCGCCATGTCGGCGAGCTTGAGCTGGATCGCCTGGTGCTCGCAGATCGGTTTGCCGAAGGTCTTTCGCAGCTGCGCATAGGCGAGCGATTCCTTCAGCGCGGCGTTCGCCACGCCGACCGCCCGCGCCGCGACGTTGATGCGCCCGAGCTCGAGGCCGGCGAGCACCTGCTTCAGTCCCTCGCCTTCCACGCCGCCGATCAGGTTCTCGGCCGGCACGCGATAGTCCGCGAACACCAGCTCGGCGGAATCGATGCCCTTGTAGCCGAGCTTCTCGAGCTTGCGGCTCGGCGTGAAGCCCGGTCCCTTCTCGCAGATGAAGCAGCTCATGGCCTCCGGTCCCGTTTTTACGAGCAGCGCGACGACGTGGCCATGGATGCCGTTCGAGATCCAGGTCTTGGTTCCATTAATGGTGTATTCGCTGCCCGTGCGGCGCGCGCTGGTGCGGATCGCGCGCAGGTCGGTGCCGCAATCGGGCTCGGTGAGCGCGAGCCCGCCGCGCAGCTCGCCCGCGGCGAAGCGCGACAGCCAGCGGCGCCGCTGCTCCGCGGTGCCGGCGCGCTGCACGAGCGAGGCCATGATGAGATGCGAGTTGATGATGCCGGCGAGCGACATCCACACTTCGCTGATGCGCTCGATCACTTTCGCGTAAGTGCTCGCCGGAAGGCCGAGGCCGCCGTATTCCTCGCCGACGATGCAGCCGAAGAGGCCCATCGCCTGCATCTTCTGCACGATCTCGGCGGGCCAGGTGTCCTTCGCCTCGAGCTCGTGGACGTGCGGCCGCACTTCGCGCTCGAGAAATCGCGACAGCGCGTCGAGCAGCGGCGCTTCTCTCTCCTGCTGTGGCTTATTCATCAGCGACTCCCAGCGTAAACGTAAAAATTCTTGAATCCGGTTGCCCTCGACTGCGCCGGCGCGATGATGCCGGGATGCAAGGCGATTTTCACCGCTCGACGTTTGCCCGCATCGGACGCAGCTACCCGCGTCCTCTGCCGCCGCTCGCGAGCGCCGAGCGCTCCTGGCCCCGCCGCATCCCGGCACATCTGCGCCTCATCGGCGCGCTCATCGCGCTGCTGTCAGCCCTTGGCTTGATCGGCTGGTATCTCGCCCGCTAGGCCGGCGCGCACCCACTGCGCGAAGCGGTGGCAGTCGAACTCCTGCGGCACGTAATGGCCGTGCTTGAACTCGCGCGACTGGATGCCCTGCTGCTGCCATTCGCAATTGCGCGCGTCCTGCCGGTTGGTGATGTCCCACAGCGCGACGTAGTGCTGTAGATCCTCGGCGCCGAGCGGCAGCCGCTCGGGCTCGAACAGCCAGTCGTAGACGATGCGCACGCTCTGCGGCCCGATCGGGGTCATCATGTGCGCGTTGACGTAATCCGGATGCACGTTGAGGAAGAGGCTGGGCGGCAGCATCGCCGGGACGTAAATCGTCTTGCGCTCCGCCTCCGTCAGCGTGCCGATCGGCGGCAGGCGCGCGCTGCCGTCGAGCGTCAATGTTCGGGCTTCTTTCGCATATTCGGGTTTTGATTCCGGACCGCGCAAACCCCAGGCGCCGGCCTCGCGATAGGCGGTGACCACGCGGCAGAGCTCGGGATGCACCGGCGGGCAGTGGAAGCATTCCGAGAAGTTCTCGCCAAGCAGCTTCCAGTTCGCCTGCACGTCGACGACGATGCGCTTGCCGATGCGCAGCTCGCCCAATCGGTAGCGCTGGAACTGCGCCTCCAGACTTCCAACATCGAGCGGCGGCGCGTCGCGCCCCGCGAGGTTGATGAACACGAAGCCGCCCCAGCTCGCTACGGCCACCTGGTAGAGCGGGAAGTCGCCAAAGTCGAAGTCCGGCGTCTCCATGCGCCGCGGTGTCGCGACGAGGTGCCCGGCGAGGTCGTAGGTCCACGAGTGGTACGGGCAGACGATGCGCCGCCGCGCGAAATTGCCCCGTTCCTCGGTGCACAGGATCGAGCCGCGATGCCGGCAGGTGTTGTGGAACCCCCGAAGGCGATCTTCGTCGCGCGCGAGGACGATGGACTGCGTGCCGATGCGCGCGGTGCGCCAGTCGCCCGGACCGGGCAGCTCCTCCTCGCGCGCCACCGCGACCCAGCGCCGGTACCAGAACGCCTCCAGCTCCCGCTGGTGGTGCGCGGGGTCGTGGTACCAGGCGGCCGGGAGCCCGGCTTCCAGCTTTTTGAGCGGTTCCCTTGTCACGCCGCTAGAGTAAAGCTATAGTCGCCGCATGCAACAGGTGATCGCCGTTCTTCTCTCGCTCGCGCTTCTCGCGCTGAGCGGCCTGCTGCTGCGCCCCGCGCGCTAAATACTCCTGCCTACAATCCGTGTTGTGACTGGCCCCCAGGGGCCAAGGACCATTTCCATGGCTAAAGAACGCTTGATCATTTTCGATACCACCATGCGCGACGGCGAGCAGAGCCCCGGCGCCTCGATGACGCGCGACGAGAAGCTGCGCATCGCGCGCGCGCTGGAGCGCATGCGCGTCGACGTGATCGAGGCGGGCTTTCCCGCCTCGTCCAACGGCGACTTCGAGGCGGTGCGCGCCATCGCCGATACGATCAAGGATTCGACCGTCTGCGGGCTGTGCCGGGCGAACGACCGTGACATCCAGCGCGGCATCGATGCGCTGAAGGGCGCGAAGAGCTGGCGCGTCCACACGTTCATCGCGACGAGCGCGCTGCACATGGAGAAGAAGCTGCGCATGACGCCCGAGCAGGTGCTGGAACAAGCGCGGCTCTCGGTCCGGTACGCGAAAAAGGCATGCCCGGACGTCGAGTTCTCGCCCGAGGACGGCAGCCGCTCGGAGCCCGACTTCCTCTGCCGCGTGCTCGAGGCGGTGATCAAGGAAGGCGCCACCACCATCAACATTCCCGACACGGTCGGCTACGCCGTGCCGCAGCAGTTCGGCGAGTTCATCCGCACACTGCGCAGCCGCATTCCCAACTCCGACAAGGCGGTGTGGTCGGTGCACTGCCATAACGACCTCGGCATGGCGGTGGCGAACTCGCTCGCCGCGGTGCAGTTGGGCGGCGCGCGGCAGGTCGAATGCACCATCAACGGCCTCGGCGAGCGCGCCGGCAACACCTCGCTCGAGGAAGTGGTGATGGCGGTGCGCACGCGCGCCGATTTCTTCAACCTGGAGACCCGGCTCGATACGACGCACATCGTGCCCACCTCGCGCCTCGTGTCGCAGATCACCGGCTTCGTGGTGCAGCCGAACAAGGCGGTAGTGGGCGCCAATGCGTTCGCCCATGCGTCGGGCATCCACCAGGACGGGGTGCTCAAGGCGCGCCAGACCTACGAGATCATGCGCGCCGAGGACGTCGGCTGGAGCACCAACAAGATCGTGCTCGGCAAGCTCTCGGGCAGGAACGCCTTCAAGCAGCGGCTGAAGGAGCTCGGCATCGAGCTGGAAAGCGAGGACGCGTACAACAAGGCGTTCCAGCGCTTCAAGGACCTGGCGGACAAGAAGGCCGAGATCTTCGACGAGGACCTGCAGGCGCTGGTGGCGCAGGAAGCCGGCCGCTCGAGCGAGGAGCACTGGCATCTCGTCACCATGAACCAGGCGAGCGGCATGGGCGAGCGGCCGCACGCGGCGGTGGTGCTGAGAACCAATGGAACCGAGGGGCGTGCCGAGTCGCAGGGCGACGGGCCGGTCGACGCGACGTTCAAGGCGATCGAGAGCATCGCCAAGAGCGGCGCCGAGCTGCTGCTCTATTCGGTCAACGCGGTGACGACCGGCACCGAATCGCAGGGCGAGGTGACCGTGCGCCTGGCGAAAGGCGGGCGCGTGGTGAACGGCGTGGGCGCCGATACCGACATCGTGGTGGCCTCCGCCAAGGCCTACATCAGCGCGCTCAACAAGCTCGAGAGCAAGATGGAGCGCGTGAACCCGCAGCACCAGCTGTAATTCGGACTCGAAAGGGAGGAGCGACGATGACGGCGAAAGAGACCCGCGCGGTGAACGAAACCAGCATGCTGCACAGGCGCATGAACCGGCTGTCGGAGGTGGTCGGCACCCTGCTGGTCGACGGGTTTCACTACCTCGCGCTTTTCGTCATCGGGGGCGCCGTCGTATGGTCGGCGGTGCACGCGTTCATCGGCATGGCGGGCAGGGGCAGCGCCGGCATCGGCGACATCCTGCTGCTTTTCATCTACCTCGAGCTCGGCGCCATGGTCGGCATCTACTTCAAGACCAACCACATGCCGGTGCGCTTCCTGATCTACGTGGCGATGACCGCGCTCACGCGGATGCTGATCGGCGACGTCCAGGCGCACGAGCCTCGCGAGTGGGAAATTCTCACCATCTCGGGCGCCATCCTGCTGCTGGCATTCGCGACCCTCGTCATCCGCTACGGTTCGGCGCGCTTTCCCTCCACTTCGGCGTCGACTTCGCCCTGACGCGAGCGCCGATGCGCCTGGCGATGGCACCGGCCCGGCCGGCCGAGCTCGAAGCGGTGATGGGGCTGCTGCGCGAGGCGCGCAGCTGGCACCAGAAGCAGGGTGTAGACATGTGGCGCGAGTTCGACAGCGCGCGCATCGCCGCCGATATCGACGCTGGGCGCGTCTACCTGGCCCGCGCCGGCGATGAAGCCTGCGGCACGGTCACGCTGGTCGAGAGCGACGGCCTGGTGTGGGGCGAAGAGCGGGGCGACGAGCTCTACGTGCACAAGCTCGCGGTCGCGCGGCACCTCGCCGGCCGCGGCATCGGCGCCGAGATGCTGCGCTGGACGCAGCGCCTGGCGCGCGAACGCGGCAAGCGCCGCCTGCGGCTCGATACCTGGGATGGCAACCGGAAAATGCGCGCGTATTACGAGCGGCAGGGATTCAGGCATGTGCGCGACCAGTACTTCGCGCCCGACAGTCCGCTGCCGGCCGATTATCGCGGCACGCACAAGAGCCTGTACCAGCTCGACCTGTGAGGATGCTTCTGCTGCTGCTGTTGCCACTCTGCGCCCAAGCGCAGATGTACAAATGCGTCGACGAG
>DASXRW010000203.1:0-1987 GCA_036506355.1 Burkholderiales bacterium | reverse complement strand
CCACTATGCGCGGCTGCTCGCGCGCGCGCTGCCGGCCGCGGGCTGGCGCGTGGCGATCCCGCACTGGCGCGGCTGCTCGGGCGAGCCCAATCGCAAGCCGCGGGCGTACCACTCGGGCGACACGGCGGAGGTCGACTGGATTCTCAGGAAATTTTCCACGCCGGTGGACGCCATCGGCATCTCGCTCGGCGGCAATGCGCTGCTCAAGTGGCTCGGCGAGCGCGGCGCTGCGGCGGCGCCGCTCGTGCGCCGCGCCGCCGCGGTGTCGGCACCGCTCGACCTCGCCGCCGCCGGGCGTGCGCTAGACCGCGGCCTCAACCGCCTGCTATACACACGGATGTTTCTTTCGACGCTCAAGCCGAAATCGCTCGCCCAGCTCCAGCGCTTCCCGCGCCTTTTCGATGCGGCGAAGCTGCGCGGCGCGCGCACCTTCCGCGAGTTCGACGACATCTATACCGCGCCGCTGCACGGCTTTCGCGATGTCGATCACTATTGGACGTCGTCCTCGAGCGGCCCCTGGCTCGACCGTATCCGGGTGCCAACGCTGGTGATCAATGCGCGCAACGATCCGTTCCTGCCCGAGGGGGCGCTCGAGGCGGCAACCGCCAATGCCGCGAGCGGCGTGCTGCTAGAATTTCCGCGCACCGGCGGCCATGTCGGCTTCCGCGGTGAATGGCTCGCCCGGCGCCTGATCGAATTCTTCCGCACGTGAAACTCCCCGGCGAAATTTTCCGCACCTACGACATCCGCGGCGTCGTGGGCAAGAGCCTCACGCCCGCGATCGTGCGCGAGATCGGGCGCGCGCTCGGCTCGCTCGGACGCGAGCACAACGCGCCGACCTTCGCGGTGTGCCGCGACGGCCGGCTCTCGGGTCCCGAGCTGTCGGCCGCGCTCATCGAAGGTCTTTTGGGCGCGGGGGCCAATGCGATCGATGTCGGCATGGGGCCCACGCCGATCGCCTACTTCGCCGCGCACCACCTGAACTGCGGCAGTTGCGTCGCGGTGAGCGGCAGCCACAACCCGCCGGAGTACAACGGCCTGAAGATGGTGGTCGCCGGCACCACGCTCTACGGCGACGAGATCCAGCGCCTCCGCAGCCGCATCGAGCGCGGCGAGCTCAAGTCCGGAACGGGCAAGCGCACGGAAGCAGACGTGCTCGACGCGTACGTCGAGCGCATCGCCGGCGACGTCAAGCTGGCGCGGCCGATGAAGATCGCCATCGATTGCGGCAACGGCGTCGCCGGGATGCTCGCGCCGCGCCTCTACGGGCGCCTGAACTGCGAAGTGACCGAGCTTTACTGCGAAGTCGACGGGCGCTTCCCCAACCACCATCCCGACCCGGCGCAGCCGAAGAACCTGGCCGAGCTCATCGAGACCGTGAAGAACGGCGACGCCGAGCTCGGGCTCGCGTTCGACGGCGATGGCGACCGCCTGGGCGTGGTGACGAAGGACGGCGAGATCATCTTCGCCGACCGCCAGCTGATGCTGCTCGCGAAGGATGTGCTGTCCCGCAACCCCGGCGCGCAGATCATCTACGACGTGAAGAGCACGCGGCTGCTCGCGCCGTGGATCGAGCGCTACGGCGGCAAGCCGCTCATCTGGAAGACCGGCCACTCGCTCATCAAGGCGAAGCTCAAGGAGACGGGCGCGCTCCTCGCCGGCGAGATGTCGGGCCACACCTTCTTCAAGGAGCGCTGGTACGGCTTCGACGACGCCCTGTACGGCGGAGCGCGGCTGCTGGAGGTGCTGTCCCGCGAGAAGGACGCCAGCGCTGCGCTAAAGGCGCTTCCCAACGCCCCGTCCACGCCAGAGCTGCACTGGGCGCTCGCCGAAGGCGAGCCGCACACGCTGGTGGCGAAACTGCAGGCCGCCAAGCCCTTCCCAGGCGCCGAGCGGGTGCTTACGATTGACGGCGTGCGAGTCGAATACGCCGACGGCTTCGGGCTTGCCCGCGCCTCGAACACCACGCCGGTGATCGTGATCCGCT
>DASXRW010000202.1:0-3048 GCA_036506355.1 Burkholderiales bacterium | reverse complement strand
GTTGAGGGTCGCGTTCACCAGGACGAAGAGCGTCGTCGGCATGAGCAGCGGGAAGGTGACGCGCCGGAAGAAGTACCAGCGCGACGCGCCCTCGATGCGCGCCGCCTCCTCGAGCTCGGGCGGCAGCGACTGCAGCGCCGCGAGGTAGAAGATCATGAAGAAGCCGGCTTCCTTCCAGATCGTCATGGCGACGAGGCAGCCCATCACCGTGTCCGGGCTTCCCAGCCAGTTGTGGCTCGGCGCGCCGACGAGGCCCGTCAGCTTGTCGAGCAGGCCGATCTGCGGCGTGTAGAAGTACAGCCACAGGTTCGCCACCGCGATCATCGGCAGCACGGTCGGCGTGAAATAGCTCATGCGCACGAGCGCGCGCGCCGGCAGCGCGCCGTTGACCCACATCGCCATCAGCAGGGCGAGCGCGATCGAAGTGGGGATGGTGCCGAGCGCGAACCAGAAGTTGTTGAGCAGGACCTGCGTGAAGACCGGGTCGTCGAGCAGCGCGGCGTAGTTCGCGAGTCCGACGAAGCGCGAGGGCCGCACCACCGTGCCGGTGGAGAAGAAGCTCCCCGCCAGCGTCGCGGCCGCCGGGTAGTGCGTGAAGGCGACGAGCAGCGTCGCGGCCGGCAGGAGCAGCAGCCAGCCGACGACGTGCTTCACTTAGGAAAAATGGTGACAGTCACCATTTTTCTCAGCGGTACGACTTGAGCAACCTCTCCGATTCCTGCTGCGCCGCCTTGAGCGCGTCCGCGGGAGACTTGTTCCCGGTGAGCGCCGCCTGGATCGCGTCGTCGAGCGCCTTCCTCACGCGCCCGGTCTGGAACGTGGAGAGCTCGGGGGTGGCGAACTTGAGCTGGTCGCGCGCCACCGCGGCCTGCGGGAAGCCGGCGACGTACTCCTTCAGCTTCGGCGTCTCGTAGGCGTCGGGGCGCGTGCCGACGTAGCCGGTGGCGATGCTCCACTCGGCGGTGCGCTCGGGCGAGGTGATCCACTGGATGAACGCGAGCGCCGCCTTGCGCTCCGCCGGCGTCGACTTCTTGAACACGTACCAGTTGCCGCCGCCGGTGGGCGAGCCGCGCTGCTTGGACGCGGGCAGCATGGCGACGCCGAAGGGGAACTTGGCGCCGTCCTTCACCGCGGTGAGGTTGCCGGTGGTGTGCCACATGATCGCCGTCTTGCCCTCGGTGAAGTTCTGGCGCAGCGTGCCCCACTCGACGGTGCCTTCGGGCATCACCTTGTGCTTCGCGCCCAGGTCGCGCCAGTACTGCAGCGCGGCGATCACGTCGGGGTGGGCGAAATTCGTGCGGTTGCCTTCCGGGTTCATCAGGTCCTGCCCGTTCTCGCGCGCGAAGGCCTGGAACATCCAGTAGGCGTAGCCGGTGGAGGGCACCATCACGCCCCAGCGCGCGACGTTGCCGCTGGAATCTTTCTTCACCAGCTTCCCCGCCGCCTGCGCCATCTCGCTCCAGTTGGCGGGCGGCTTCTCCGGATCGAGCCCGGCTTCCTTGAACGCCTCCTTGTTCCAGTACATGACGATGGTCGAGCGCTGGAACGGGATGCCGTAGACCTTGCCCTTGTAGGTGCCGTTCGCCATCAGCGCCGGGTAGAAGGACTTGAGCCAGGCCTTGTCGGCGGGCGTGGTGGCGATGTCGTCGAAGGCCACGATCGCGTCCTGCTCGAGCAGCTCGTAGAGGTCGATCGAGAACAGCACCGACATCTGCGCCGGCTGCCCCGCCTTGAGCGCCGCGAGCGCCTTGATGCGCGCGTCGTCGTAGTTCCCGGCGTAGACCGCGTTGATCTTGACGCCCGGATTCTCCTTCTCGAAGCCGGCGACCAGGTTGTCGATCACCTTGGTGAGCGGCCCGCCCACCGCGATCGGGTAGTAGAAGGTCAGTTCGGTCTTTTGCGCGTAAGAAAGCGTCGACGCCGCAAGCAGCGCCGCAAATGCAAGGCCAATCAGCTTTTTCATCTCTCCCCCTCCAGAACCGCAATGCTAAGCGCTACTGCGCTGCCGCGCGCGTCCCAGTCTCTGCGTCAAATACGTGTATCGCGTCCGACGCCCAGCCAAGCTTGACCTGGGATCCCGGCGCGAGCGCGACCTGCCCCGGCGCGCGCACGAGGAGCGACTCCTCGCCGACGCGCGCCGTCACCACCGTGTCGGCGCCGTGATACTCGGCGCTCGTCACGATTGCGGCAATTCCATCATTGGCAATGCGAATGTGCTCGGGCCGGATGCCGAGCGTGAGCCGGCCGCGGCGGCCGCCGTCGAGCACCTTCTCGCCGCTGCCGCGGATCATGCCGTCTTCCAGCGCCACCAGGTTCATCGCCGGCGTGCCGATGAAGCGCGCCGCGAAGGTCGTCGCCGGCCGCGAGTAGAGTTCGGCCGGCGTGCCCTCCTGCTCGATGCGCCCCTCGCGCAGCAGCACCACGTGGTCGGCCATGCTCATCGCCTCGACCTGGTCGTGCGTCACGTAGACCACGGTCATGGCGAGGCGCCGCTGCAGCGCCCGGATCTCGACGCGCATCTCCTGGCGGAGCTGCGCATCGAGGTTGGAGAGCGGCTCGTCCATCAGGCAGATCGGGTTCTGCGACACGATTGCGCGCGCGAGCGCCACGCGCTGCCGCTGCCCGCCCGAGAGCTGCTGCGGCTTGTGGTCCAGGCGTTGCGCGAGCCCCACCAGCTCGGCCACGCGCGCGAGCCGCAGCTTGCGCTCAGGCGGCGGCAGCCGCCGCACCTTGAGCCCGAACACGATGTTTTCCTCGACCGTGAGATGCGGAAAGAGCGCGTATGACTGGAACACCATCGAGAGCCGCCGCTTCGTCGGATCGAGCGCCGTCACGTCGCGCCCTTCGATCAGGATCCGGCCTTCGCCGACCTCCTCCAGCCCGGCGATCAGCCGCAGCAGCGTCGATTTGCCGCAGCCCGAGGGCCCGAGCAGCACGACGAACCTGCCTTTCTCGGCGCGAAAGCTCACGGCGTCGACCGCCTTCAGGGCGCCGAAGCGCTTCGTCACCTTCTCCAGAACGATCTCCGACACTCCTTGTCAGCATAAC
>DASXRW010000201.1:0-1552 GCA_036506355.1 Burkholderiales bacterium | reverse complement strand
TTCGACGCGGCGTGGAAGGCGAACGTGAAGAACGTGCGGCTGCTCAACGCCTGGGCCGAGCGCCCGCACCAAACACAGCGCGCGAGCCGTCTATTCCTTGCGGCGCTGACGGTGGCGCTGATCGGCTTCTTCGCCGCCTGCGGCTTCCTGACCTATCTATTGGTGCGCTGGCTCATCCGCTAGCATGCAGCCGATGATCGTCTGGCTGCGCCCGCTCGCCCTGTTGCTCGCGCTCGCCGCGCTCGTCATGCTGGCACTGTCCGGGCCGGGCGCGCGCTTCGGGCTCTGGTCGTACGGTACCGGCATCAGCCTGCTTCGCTGGGCCGCCTATGTGGCGATCGCCGCCGCGCTCGTCGCGGCGATTGCGCTCGCGATCCCGAAAGTGCGTGCCGCAGGGCTCCTGCTCCCTACGGCGGCGCTGCTCCTCG
The DNA here is from genome assembly GCA_036506355.1 of Burkholderiales bacterium. Taxonomy (GTDB): domain Bacteria; phylum Pseudomonadota; class Gammaproteobacteria; order Burkholderiales; family SG8-39; genus SCGC-AG-212-J23. The sequence continues at coordinate 1,124 of DASXRW010000201.1, read as the reverse complement.
GCCTTGCGGTGCTCTACGTGCCGCTGCAGTTCGTGCAGCGCGCGCGCGCCGTGCCGCCGATCAACGACATCACGACCGACACGGAGAATCCGCCGCGCTACATGACCGCGCCGCGCGCCTATCCGGGCGCCGAGTTCGCGCGCCAGCAGCGCGCGGCGTATCCGGACATCGCGCCGGTGCTGCTTGCCCTGCCGCCGCGCGAAGCGTTCGCCAAGGCGCTCGCCGCGGCCGAGGCAATGGGCTGGGAGGTGGTCGGGCGCAACGCCGCCGCCGGCATCCTCGAGGCGGTCGACACCACGAAGTGGTTCGGCTTCAAGGACGACATCGCCGTGCGCGTGCTCCCGGCCCCGAATGGCAGCCGCATCGACATACGTTCCAAGTCGCGCGTCGGTCGCAGCGACCTCGGCACTAATGCACAGCGCATCCGGGCGTACGCAGAGCGGCTTAAATGATTTAGGCGTACGCTTGCGCTCGTCGCCAACACCCGCAAAGGGGACGACCATGAGAAAAATCGCGTTGCTTGCGGCGCTCGCGCTGGCGGTGCCCGTCTGGGCGCAGCCGGCGAAAGAGCCGGCGAAGCCTGCAGCTCAGGAAGCGCCGAAGGCCGAAGTCAAACCCGAGGCGCCGAAACCGGTGGCGAGAAAAATCAATCCGCGGCGGCAGGAGGACGCGAGGCACTGCCTCGAGAAATCCACCAACACCGAGATCATCAAGTGCGCAGAAGCGTATCTTTAGACGGCGGCGCTAGCTTCGGCAGGCCGTCGGGCGATCGCGGCGCGGCGCCCGAGAGGTCCATCGGCACGTAGAAGTCGGCTTTCCCCCGACGCACCAGCAAGGCGAGGCTGCCGCCCGGCTGCGCGGCGACGATGCGCGTGAAGTCCTCGATGTTGCGCAGCCGCTGCTGGTTCACCGCATAGACGATATCGCCGACGCGCAGCCCCGCGCGCTCGGCGAGGCTCCCCGCCTTGACCACCGATAGCCCATAGGCGAGCCCGACCGAGCGCAGCGCGGAAGCCGGCACCTCGCGCAGGCTCAAGCCCAGCGCCGCCGGGCTTTCGATGGTGACCTGGCGAAGCTGGCTCTCCGGCGCGTCGCACGCGCCGAGCGCCAGTAGCACTGCAATG
>DASXRW010000200.1:0-2417 GCA_036506355.1 Burkholderiales bacterium | reverse complement strand
CTCGCGCGCGAAGCGATACGCGCTCGGGCCGGAGAAGTTGCCTTCGATGTGCAGGAGCTTGCCGAGGTGCCCGTCGTCGAGCATGTGCTTCGCCTCCTGCAGCGCCGGCTGAAAGCGCCAGTTGTACCCCACCGCGAGCGTAACCTTCCGCTGCGCGCAGGCCGCCACGGCCTGCTCGGCGCTTTTCGGCTCAACGCCGAGCGGCTTCTCGACGAAGACGTGCTTGCCGGCCTTTGCCGCGGCGATGATCTGCTCGCAGTGCAGCGAGTGCGGCGTCGCCAGCACCACCGCGTCGATCTCGCTGTCGGCGAGGAGCTCCTCGTAGCTCTCCATCAGGCGGATGCCATGCTGCTTGCAGTAAGGCTCCGCCGTCGCTGGCGTGCGCGTTGCGCCGGCGACGAAGCGGATCAGCTCGCTGCCCTGCACGGCAGCGACGAGATTCCTTCCCCAGGTGCCGATGCCGACGATCGCCGCGCGAATCATGAATTCCGTACAACGTCCGTAATTATTCCGTCAGCCATTTTGCCCGGTGTTAGCATGCCGCCCAAGGGGAGGTTCAGATGAAGCGGCTGCTCGGCTGGCTGGCGATGGCGGCCTTTGCGCCGGTCTGCGGCGCGGCGGATATCGATGCGGGCAAGGCGAAGGTGGCGGCGGTGTGCGCCGCGTGCCACGGCGCGAACGGCGTGAGCGTGAGCGACACGATTCCGAATCTGGCGGCGCAGCGCGCGGGCTATCTCGAGGCGCAGCTCAAGGCGCTGAAGGACGGCTCGCGCAAGAACGCGATCATGAACGCGATCGCCGCGCAGCTCAGCAGCGACGACATGGCGAACGTCGCGGCGTACTTCGCCGCGCAGCCCGGTGCAGAGAAGGCGGCCAAGTCGGCGCTCCTGGCGAACGTCGCGAAGACGCGCGTCGCCTTCCCCGAGGGCTACAAGGAAAGCTTCGTCAAGTACCACACGATCAATTTCCCGGCGACCAAGCAGGTGCGCTACTACTACGCCAACAAGCCGGCGGTGCAGGCGGCGAAGGCGCGCCGGCCGCTGCCCGACGGCTCGGTGCTCTTCGCCGAGGTCTATACGGCGAAGCTCGACGCCGACAAGAACCCGGTGAAGGGCGCCGACGGTTTCTTCGTCGCGGAGAAGCTCGTCGCCTACACGGCGATGGCGAGCGGCGCGGGCTGGGGCGCCGAGTTCCCGGAGATGCTGCGCAACGGCGACTGGAACTACGCTGTCTTCACCACCGAGAAGCAGCAGCGCGCGGGCGTGAACCAGGCCGAGTGCCTGGCGTGCCACAAGCCGCTCGATGCGGCGAGCTACGTCTTCACCCTGAAGGAGCTCGCGGCGGCGAGGTAACGGCGGGGGACATCAGGCAGCGTCCCTGCTTCTCGAACCAGTAGACGACGTTGCCGGTGACGACGATGCTGCCGGAGACCACCGCGCTCGCCGCGGTGACGGCGCCGGCGGCGACGAGGAGCTGCGCGCACTGATTGCCCTGGCAGTGGCCGAGCGCGCCGACCTGCGTCATCTCCATCGTCATGTGCTTCGCCTCGATGTGGCAGTCCTGGTCGTAGACCACCGTGGTGCGCGGGACGTAGATGCAGCCGGCGAGCAGGGCGGCGATGGCCGCGAGGATGACACGCATCGAAATAATTACGACCCTGGCCCCGAATTGCAGCGGCGCAGGTCATCGATCGCCTCCTGCGACATCCACAGCACGGTGTTGAGGTAGCTCACGACGAGCGGCACGATCGATTCGCGCGGACCGTTCTTCCACGCGTCCGACCCATAGAAGGCCTCCTGCTGGGCGTTGCGATCGGCGAGGTCGGCGTAGGCGCGGATCAGGAAGTAGGTATCGGGCTCGTGGGGCGATGGGCCGAAAGCGACGACATCCATGCCCCATTCGTGGAGCAAAGGTACGGCGGCGGAGACGGCGGCGGCGTGAAAGGCCGCCGCGGCGCCGGGCTTGAGCTTGTAGGACCGCACTTCGATCAGGCGTTTCGTCATCTTGGGAGCCGGCGCATCGCGCCGAGGAGCGTGAAGAGCACGAGCGACGCAATGAAGAGCACGTGATACCACGCCGGGAATCGGTTCCAGAGCGTGTAGTGCACCGGAATGCCGGCGCTGCCCCTCGCTACTTGCCCCAGCGCCACCGCGGCGGCTCTCCTTTCAGCCAGCAGATGCCGAAGAGCAACGCGACCAGAAGAAGCACATAGGCGACGAATGGTCCGAGGTTCGCCTTCGGCGGGAAGAGCAGCAATCCGACCCCGAGCAGGCCGGTGAACGCGGCGAGCACAACCCAGCCTTGCCACGACGACGGCAGGCCCCATCCCCAGCCGTAACGCTTCGCGGGAAACCAGTACATATCAGATCTCCATCAGGTCGCGCCCGACGATGATCCGGCCCTTGAAGTGCGGCCGC
>DASXRW010000199.1:0-5465 GCA_036506355.1 Burkholderiales bacterium | reverse complement strand
CCTGAGCGGGAATCGGTATCATCGCGCGGTGCCGGACTACCTGCCTTTCACGCGCCCCGACATCGACGAAGCGACCATCGCCGGCGTCGCGGAGGTGCTGCGCTCGGGATGGATCACCTCGGGCCCGCAGGTCAAGGCATTCGAGGCGGCGCTCTCGCGCCTGTGCGGCGGCCGCCCGGTGCGCTGCTTCAATTCCGGCACGGCGACGCTGGAAGTGGCGCTGCGCCTGGCCGGCGTCGGCGAAGGCGACGAAGTCATCACCTCGCCGCTTTCCTGGGTGGCGACGGCGAACGTGGTGCTCGAAGTGCGCGCGCGCCCGGTCTTTGTGGATGTCGATCCGCGCACGCGCAACATCGATCTGGCCGAGGTGGAAAAGGCGGTGACGCCGGCGACGCGCGCGATGATCCCGGTCGATCTCGCCGGCCTGCCGGTCGACCGCGACGCGCTGTACGACCTCGCACGGCGCAAGAAACTGCGCGTGATCGAGGATGCCGCGCAGTCCTTCGGCGCGAACTGGCGCGGGCGCCTGCTCGGCACCTTCGGCGATCTCGTCTCCTTCAGCTTCCACGCCAACAAGAACATCACCAGCGCCGAAGGCGGCGCGCTGGTCCTGCCCGATGAGCGCCTGGTGCCGCTTTGCGAACAGCTCAGGCTCCAGGGCGTGATCCGCACCGGCGAGGACGGCATGGAGGTCGAGGTGCCGGGCGGCAAATGGAACCTCACCGACATCGCGGCGCGCATCGGGCTGGGCCAGCTTCCCCACCTGGAGGCCTTTACGCAAAGGCGCCGGGCGCTCGCGCGCCGCTACTTCCAGCTCTGGGACCGCAATCTCGGCTGCGAGCTGCCGCCCGAGGACTACGCGCAGTCGAACTGGCACATGTTCCAGGTCGTGCTCCCCGACCGTATCGAGCGCGCGCACTTCATTTCGCGCATGCGCGACCACGGCATCGGCGTCGGCGTGCACTATCCGGTGATGCACCTCTTCAAGCTCTACCGGCACCTGGGCTGGCGCGAGGGCCAGTTCCCGCACGCCGAGCGCATCGGGCGCGGCATCGTCACCCTGCCGCTCTTCCCGAAGATGGCGGACACGGATGTCGATCGCGTATGCGAAGCAGCCAGGAAGGTGCTCGCCAAATGAACCTCTCGGTCGTCATCCCCGTGTACAACGAAGAAGCAGGCCTCGCCAGCCTCTTCGGGCGGCTGTACCCGGCGCTGGATGCGCTCGGGCAGAGCTACGAGGTGATCTTCGTCAACGACGGCAGCCGCGACCGCTCGGCGGCGTTGCTGCGCGAGCAGTTCGCCAAGCACCCGGATGTCACGCGCGTGGTGCTGCTGAACGGCAACTTCGGCCAGCACATGGCGATCATGGCGGGCTTCGAGCGCTGCCGCGGCGAGCGCATCGTGACGCTGGATGCGGACCTGCAGAACCCGCCCGAGGAGATCGCGAAGCTGCTGGCGAAGATGGACCAGGGCTGCGACTACGTCGGCGGGGTGCGCAGCGAGCGGCACGACAATGCGTTCCGGCGCATCGGCTCGCGCGCGATGAACGCAGTGCGCAGCCGCATCACGCGCATCCACATGACCGACCAGGGATGCATGCTGCGCGCCTACAGCCGCGACATCGTCGATGCGATCAATGCCTGCCGCGAGGTGAGCACCTTCATTCCCGCGCTCGCCTATACCTTCGCCCGCGCCCCGGGCGAGGTCGAGGTGGCGCACGAGGCGCGCACCGCGGGCACCTCCAAGTATTCGCTCTACAGCCTGATCCGGTTGAACTTCGATCTGGTGACCGGCTTCTCGGTGATGCCGCTGCAGATATTCTCGCTGTTCGGCATCCTGATCTCGGTCGGCTCGGTGGCGCTCTATTTCGTCGTCATGGCGCAGCGCATCCTCGCCGGCGCGCCGCTCGACACGCTGCGCACCTTCTGGGACCGCGACATCCTGCAGTTTTTCCTCACCGGCCTCGTGCTGTTCGGCGTCGGCCTGGTCGGGGAGTACGTCGGGCGCATCTACCAGCAGGTGCGCCAGCGGCCCCGCTACCTCATCCAGGCCGTGCTGGAAAAGGATTCCACCTGGGAAGCCAAGCGGTCGTCTTCGGCTACCACGACGTAGGCGCGCGCTGCCTGCGGGTGCTGCTCGATGCCGGCGTCGACGTGCCGCTCGTCGTCACGCATCACGACGATCCCGCCGAGCGCATCTGGTTCGCGAGCGTCGCCGAGCTCGCGCGCAGCAAGGGCATCGACACCGTGCTCGATCCCGACATCGCCGAGCTGCTGCCAAGACTGCGCGCGCTGGCGCCCGAGTTCATCTTCTCTTTCTACTACCGGCGCATGCTGCCGCAGGAAGTGCTCGCGACCGCAAAGCGCGGCGCATTCAACATGCACGGGTCGCTGCTGCCGAAGTACCGCGGCCGCGCGCCGGTGAACTGGGCGGTGCTCAAGGGCGAGAGCGAGACCGGCGCGACGCTGCACGAGATGACCGCCAAGCCCGACGCCGGGCGCATCGTCGAGCAGCAGGCGGTGCCGATCGGCCCGGACGATCTCGCGCTCGAGGTGTTCGGCCGTGTCACCGACGCCGCCGAAGCGGTGCTCAGGCGGGCCTTGCCCGGACTGCTGGCGGGCACGACCGAGTTCAAGCCGAACGAGCTCGCCAAGGGCAGCTACTTCGGCGGCCGGCGGCCCGAGGACGGGCGCATCGACTGGACGAAAAGCGCGCAGGAGATCCACAACCTGGTGCGCGCGGTGGCGCCGCCATATCCGGGCGCCTTCTGCGAGCAACTGAAGATCTACCGCACGCAGAGGGTCGAGCGCCGCGCGCCCGCAGCCGAGCTCGGCCCCTACCGCGAGGGCGGCGAATGGTTCGCCCTGTGCGGCGATGGTAAAGTCCTGCGCCTCGTCGAAGTCGAAGAAAGAAAATGAAGCGAATACTCATATTGGGCGTGAACGGCTTCATCGGCCATCACCTGTCGAAGCGCATCCTCGCCACCACCGACTGGCAGGTCTTCGGCATGGACATGCAGAACGAGCGCATCGAGGACGTGCTCGACGACCCGCGCTTCCACTTCTTCGAAGGCGACATCACCATCAACCGCGAGTGGATCGAGTACCACATCCGCAAGTGCGACACGGTGCTGCCGCTGGTGGCGATCGCGACGCCGGCGACCTACGTGAAGGAGCCGCTGCGCGTCTTCGAGCTCGACTTCGAGGCGAACCTGCCGATCGTGCGCGCCTGCGTGCGCCACAAGAAGCGCCTGGTGTTCCCCTCCACCTCGGAGGTGTACGGCATGTCGCCCGACCGGCAGTTCGACCCGGAGAATTCGCCGCTGGTCTACGGACCGATCAACAAGCAGCGCTGGATCTACGCCTGCTCGAAGCAGCTCATGGACCGCGTGATCTGGGCCTACGGCGAGAAGGAAGGACTCGACTTCACGCTGTTCCGCCCGTTCAACTGGATCGGCTCCGGGCTCGACTCGCTCGCGACGGCGAAGGAAGGCAGCTCGCGCGTGGTGACGCAGTTCTTCGGCCACATCGTGCGCGGCGAGAAGATCCAGCTCGTCGACGGCGGCCGGCAGAAGCGCGCCTTCACCTACATCGACGACGGCATCGACGCGCTGATGGCGATCATCGCCAACAAGGCGGGCATCGCCTCGCGCAAGATCTTCAATATCGGCAACCCGAGGAATAACATTTCCGTGCGCCAGCTTGCGCAAGAAATGGTCAAGCTGGCGCTGGTGTATCCCGAGTACCGCGCGGCCGCCCGCAAGGTGCGTATCGTCAGGACCACCGCCGACCGCTACTACGGCCGCGGCTACCAGGACATGCAGAACCGCGTGCCGAAGATCGACAACACCATGCGCGAGCTGCACTGGCGTCCGCGAGTCGGCATGAAGGACGCGCTGCGCCGCATCTACGACGCTTACCGCACCGACATCGCCGAGGCGCGCCACCTCGTGAAGTGAAGCTGGCGCTAAAGATCGACGTTGATACATTGCGCGGCACCCGGGAAGGCGTGCCGCGGCTCGTGGAGCTGTTGAAGAAGCACGGCGCCGGCGCGACATTCCTCTTCAGCCTCGGTCCCGACCATACCGGCCGCGCGCTGCGGCGGATTTTCCGGCCGGGCTTTTTTTCCAAGGTGAGCCGCACCTCGGTGGTGGAACATTACGGCATCCGCACGCTGCTCTACGGTACGCTGCTGCCGGGGCCGGACATCGGCCTGCGCTGCAAGGACGTGATGCGGGCAACCCGCGACACGGGCTTTGAGGTCGGCGTGCATTGCTGGGACCACGTGCGCTGGCAGGATTTCGTCGCGCACAAGGACGCGGCCTGGACCCAGCATGAGATGGAACTCGCTTGCGAGCGCTTTGAATCGGTGTTTGGTGAAATACCGGGCACCTGGGGCGCGGCAGGGTGGCAGACCAACGTGCACGCGGCACGCTTCGAGGAGCGCTTCGCATACGCCTCCGACACGCGGGGCACCTGCCCTTTTCTGGCCGTGTGGAATGGCCAGGTGGTCGGCTGCCCCCAAGTGCCCACGACGCTGCCGACGCTAGACGAGTTGATCGGCCTGCATGACGATCCGGTGCAGCATTTGCTACGGCTGGGCAGTGATGGCGACCATGTCTTCACGGCGCATGCCGAGCTCGAAGGCGGCAAGCTGATCGGGATGTTCGACTCGCTGCTGGCCGGGTGGAAAAAGCAGGGTTACGAACTCGTGAGCACCGGCAAGATTCCGCTCGGCCGCCTGCCGCGGCACGAGGTCATTTACGGCGAGGTGCCGGGACGCTCGGGCACGCTCGCGCTGCAAGGAAAGGAACAAATAGGATGAGAGTCAGGCCATGAGCGCGCTATTCCCGGGATTCGAAGGCCGACGCATCAAGACGAGCGGCGCCACGATCAACCTGGTGATCGGCGGCGACGGGCCGCCGGTGCTGCTCTTGCACGGCTATCCGCAGACGCACGCCATGTGGCACAAGGTCGCGCCCTCGCTCGCGCGCGACTACACCGTGATCTGCGCCGACCTGCGCGGCTACGGCGATTCCTCGAAGCCGCGCGGTGTGCCGGGGCACGTCAATTATTCGAAGCGCGCCATGGCGCTCGACATGGCGGAGACGATGGAAGCGCTCGGCTTCCTCGGCTTCCACGTCGTCGGCCACGACCGCGGCGGGCGCGTCGGCCATCGCCTGGCGCGCGACTTTGGCAAGCGCGTGCGCACGCTCACGGTGCTGGACATCTCGCCGACGCTCAAGATGTACCAGAACACCACGCAGCAGTTCGCGCGCGCCTACTGGCACTGGTTCTTCCTCATCCAGGAGGCGCCGCTGCCCGAGCGCATGCTCGAAGGCCATGCGCCCTGGTACATCCTGCGCCGGCTCGGACGCGGGCCTTCGGGCGTCAAGCACTTCTCGCGCGAAGCGGTGGTCGAGTACGTGCGCGCGTTCCGCGACCCGCGCACCATCCACGCCACCT
>DASXRW010000198.1:0-6837 GCA_036506355.1 Burkholderiales bacterium | reverse complement strand
CGAGGGCGGCGATCCGCTGAAGGATGGCTGGTTTCCCACGGGCGATGTCTGCACCATCGACCCCGACGGCTACATCCAGATCACCGACCGCTCGAAGGACGTGATCAAGTCGGGCGGCGAATGGATCAGCTCGATCGATCTCGAGAACATCGCGGTCGCGCACCCGGCGATCGCGGAGGCCGCGGTGATCGGCGTCAAGCATCCGAAGTGGGACGAGCGGCCGATCGTGGTGGCGGTGAAGAAGCCGGGCCAGGAGGTCTCCAAGGATGAGCTGCTCAAGTTCTACGAGGGGAAGATCGCCAAGTGGTGGATGCCCGACGACGTGGTGTTCGTCACCGAGCTGCCGCACACCGCGACCGGCAAGCTCTCCAAGCTCACGCTGCGCCAGCAGATGAAGGACTACAAGCTTGGTACGGGCTGAAACCAAAGATCGGGTCGCTCGCATCGAGCTCGCGCGGCTCGACAAGAAGAACGCCATCACCACCGAGATGTACGTGCAGCTCGGGGAGGCGCTGGCCGCGGCCGATGCCGATCCCGAGGTGCGCGCGGTCCTCTTGCACGGCAGCCGGGACTGCTTTACTGCCGGCAACGATCTTTCGGACTTTTTGAAGCGCCCGCCGGGCGCAAAATCGCCGAGCTGGCGCTTCTTCGAGGTGCTGCCGAGTCTGCAGAAGCCGATCGTCGCCGCGGTCGGCGGACCGGCGATCGGCATCGGCACGACGCTGCTGCTGCACTGCGACCTGGTGTACGCGACGCCGGAGACGCGTTTCCAGCTGCCGTTCGTGGGCCTGGGCATCGTGCCGGAGTTCGGCTCGACCTATCTCCTGCCGCTCATTGCGGGCTACCAGCGCGCGGCCGAGCTCCTGCTGCTCGGCCAGCCGTTCACCGCGGAGAAGGCGCGTGAGGTCGGGATCGTCACCGCGGTCGTGCCGCAAGCCGAGCTGCTCGAGCGCGCAGGAAAGGCCGCGGCCATGCTCGCCGAGCTGCCGCCAGAGTCGATCCGCCTCACCAAGCGCTTGATGAAATCGGCGCATGCCGCCGCGGTGAGGGAGCAGATCGGCGAGGAAGGCCGCATCTTCGTCGAGCGCCTCGCCTCGCCGGAGGCGAAACAGGCCATGAGCGCGTTCCTCGAGAAACGCAAATGAGAGCGCTCGCCCTCGTTTTCTCCATCGCGCTCCCGGCGCACGCCGATCTTTACCGCTGGGTCGATCCCGACAGCGGCTCGGTGAAGCTCTCCACCCTGCCGCCGTCCGACCCAGGGGTCAATGCCGAGCTGGTGCCGTTCCGCAACCCGGCGGCGCCCCCGCCGCAGACACCAGCGGCGGCGGCGAAGCCCAAGCCCGCTGCGGGCGCGGTCGCCGCGCTCGAAGCGCGCTGGACCGAGCTCTCGACGCAGCTCACCGGCGTCTCGTCGCAGGACTCCAACCGCGGTGCCGAGGGCCTGCGCCAGCAGATGGAGGCGTACGAGGCCGTGCGAGCCGAGCTCGACCGGCTCGATCCCGCCGGCGCCGCGCGGCGCCGCAGCGAGTCGAGCAGCATCCTCGATCGGCTGCGCCAGGGATTCGCCGCGCAATTCAGCCCCGTCCCGCCGGGAAAATGAGCGACCAGAAGTGAGCAGCATCCGCGAGCTCGAGGCCCGCGTCGGGCAGGAGGTCGGCGTCTCGCCGTGGGTCGACATCACGCAGGAGCGCATCGACACCTTCGCCAAGGCGATCGAGGACTTCCAGTGGATCCATGTCGATCCGGCGCGCGCCAAGGCATCGCCCTTCGGCGGCACCATCGCGCACGGCTTCCTCACCCTGTCGCTGCTCTCGCACCTGTCGGAGGCCACCTTCTCCTTCAGCGACCGCAAGATGGGCATCAACTACGGCCTGAACCGCGTGCGCTTCACCTCGCCCGTGCCGGTGGGCTCGCGCGTGCGCGCGCGCTTTACGCTTTTGAAGTTTGAAAAAATCGAAGGTAATGGCGTGCAGGTGACTTGGAATACCACGATCGAAATGGACGGGACTTCGAAGCCAGCCCTGGTGGCGGAATGGATTGGTCGTCACTACTACTGAGCGGCATGCTGCCGCCCCCCTGTCAAGGGGGGAAGCGGGCCGCAGGCGAGCGGGGGGTTATGTTCTTTAGAAAAACGTGGTCTGTCCCCGATTTATGAGCCAACGCTGGAAGCAAAGACCGCCGGGATCCAACTGGGGCGAGTTCGGGCCCGACGATCAGCGCGGGCGCATGAACTGGGTGACGCGCGAGAAGGTGTTGCAGGGCATCGCGGAAGTAAAGGAGGGTGTCACCTTCTGCCTGTCGCTGCCGCTCGACTACCCGGGCGGCACCGCGCTCAATCCGCGGCGCAACCCGCCGCGCCTCGCGGCGACGCTGCGCGACAGCGGCAAGAACAAGGGACGCCAGAATTTCTGCTACCCGCTCGAGGAAGACCGGCCGGGCGTCACCGACGTCGTCTGCGACGACATCACGCTGCTCACGCTGCAGTACTCGACGCAGTGGGATTCGTTTGCGCACATCGGCAGCCGCTTCGACGCCGACGGCGATGGCAAGGCCGAGATCGTGTTCTACAACGGCTTTCGCGCGGGCGAAGACATCGTGCCGGCGCCGGAGAAGCCCGATGCCGAGCCCTGGGCGAAATACGAAGGCACGCAGGCGAAGGCGCTCGGCATCCAGAACCTCGCGGAGCACGGCGCGCAGGGCCGCGGCGTGATGATCGATTTGCACCATCACTTCGGCCGCGAGCGGCACGCCGTGACCTACGACGAGCTCATGGCGGTCATGCAAAAAGACAAGGTGACGGTGGAGCGCGGCGACATGCTGTGCTTCTACACCGGCTTCGCCGACGTGATCCTCGAGCTCAGGAAGAACCCGGATCCAAAGCTCTTGCACGGCACCTGCAGCGGACTGGAAGGCCGGGACGAGCGCCTGCTGCAATGGGTAACGGACTGCGGCGCGGCCTGCCTGCTCGCCGACAACTTCGCCGTCGAGCTGATCCCGACCAGCATCACCAAGCCTTTCCCGCACGCGGCGATGCCGCTTCACGAGCACTGCATCTTCAAGAACGGCATCCATCTCGGCGAGCTGTGGTACTTCACTGAGCTCGCGCGCTGGCTGCGCGCGCACGGCCGCAACCGCTTCCTCCTTACCGCGCCGCCGTTGCGCTTGCCTGGAGCGGTCGGCTCGCCCGCGACGCCGATCGCTACGGTATGAAAGTCGCGCTTATTACGGGAGCTTCCTCCGGCATCGGCGCCGCCACCGCGAAGGAGCTTGCGCGCCGCGGCTGGCGGGTCGCGATCAACTATGCGAGCAACCAAGCTGCCGCCGAGACGGTTGCGCAGCAGTGCGGGAATGCGATCGCGGTGCAGGCAGATGTATCGCGCGACGCCGATTGCCGCCGGCTGGCCAAGACCGTGCTGGACAAGTTCGGCGCCATCGATGCGCTGGTGAATAACGCCGGCACCACCAAGGTCGTCGCGCACGACAATTTGGACGGACTCAGCTACGAGGACTTCCAGCACATCTTCGCGCTGAACGTGATCGCGCCGTTTCAGATGGTGCGCGCCTGCCGCGAAGCGCTGAAGGCGAGCCGCGGCGCGGTGGTGAACGTGTCTTCCGTCGCCTCGGTGCTCGGCACCGGCTCTTCGGTCGCCTACGCTGCTTCCAAGGCCGCTCTGGAGACGATGTCGCTCTCGCTCGCGCGTACGCTCGCGCCCGAGGTACGGGTCAACGTCGTGGCGCCCGGGCACACGAACACGCCCTGGCACGTGCAGATGCGCGGCGCGGAGCGTGCCGCCGAGGTCGAGCGCCGCTACGAGTCGATCGCGCCGCTGAAGAGCGTGAGCCAGCCCGAGGACGTGGCCGACGCCATCGTCTGGCTGATCGAGGGCGCGCGCCGCACCACCGGGGAAGTGATCTGCGTCGACGGCGGCATGCACATCGCCTCGCCGCGTTGAACCAATTCGATTACATCATCGTCGGCGCGGGCTCGGCCGGCTGCGTGCTCGCCAATCGCCTGACCGAGGATCCGCGCACGCGCGTGCTGCTCCTCGAGGCCGGGCCGCGCGACACCGACTTCTGGATCCACGTGCCGATCGGCTACGGCAAGCTCTTCGCGCGCACCGACATCAACTGGGCGTACGAGTCGGAACCCGAGCCGGCGCTCAATGGCCGGCGCATCTTCACACCGCGCGGCAAGGTGCTCGGCGGCTCCTCCTCGATCAACGGCCTGGTCTACATCCGCGGCCAGCCCGAGGACTACGACGGCTGGGGCATCGCGGGCTGGGACTTCGCCTCGTTGCTTCCCTACTTCCGCAGATCGGAAAACCAGGCGCGCGGCGCGGACGCGTGGCACGGCGTCGGCGGGCCGTTCGAGGTCGGCGATCTCGAGCGCCACGAGCTGTGCGACGCGTTCATCGATTCGGCGGCGGCGCTCGGCATTCCGCGCAACACGGACTTCAACGGCGCGACGCAGGAAGGCACGGGCTACTACCAGGCGAGCACCTGCCGCGGCCGGCGCTGCAGCACCGCGACCGGGTATCTGCGCGCGGCGGAGAAGCGGCCCAATTTGCAGGTCGAGGTGAATGCGCTCGCGACGAAGATCCAGTTCGACGGACGCCGCGCGACGGGTGTTTCCATCGCGGGCAAAACCTTCGAGGCGAGGCGCGAAGTCATCCTCGCCGGCGGCAGCTTCAATTCGCCGCAGCTCCTGCAGCTCTCGGGCGTCGGCCCCGCTGCGCTGCTGCAGCGGCTGGGCGTTCCGGTCCTCGCGGACCTGCCGGTGGGCGAGGGGCTGCAGGACCACTTCTACGCGCGCACCTTCTGGCGCTGCCGCAAGCCGCTCACGCTTAACGACGACATGGCATCGTGGCTCGGAAGAGCGCGCATCGGCTTGCAGTACCTCCTGCGGAAGACAGGACCGCTCACCATCGCGGCGGGATACGCGGCGGCCTTCGTGCGCACGCGGCCGGAGCTCAGGCGGCCCGACGCGCAGATCTACTTCATCAATTTTTCCACCGCCAAGCGCGGCGGCGTGCTGCACGCGTTCTCGGGCTTCACCTGCTCGGTGTCGCAGCTCCAGGTCGAGTCGCGCGGCTCGGTCGCGATCCGCTCGCGCGATCCGCACGAGGCGCCGGCGATCCGCTACAACTATCTCGCGACCGAGAACGACCGGCGCGTGATGGTCGATGGGCTGAAGATCGTGCGGCGCATCGTCAACACCAAGCCGCTCTCGGACTATGTGAGCGCCGAAGAGCTGCCGGGGCCGCAGGTGCAAAGCGACGAGGAATGGCTCGCCTTCGTGCGCGAGTTCGGCGAGACGGTGTTCCATCCGACCTCGACCTGCAGCATCGGAAAGGTGGTTGATCCCAAGCTCAAGGTTCTGGGAGTGGATCGCCTGCGCGTCATCGATGCTTCGGTGATGCCCACGGTGCCGTCCGGGAATATCAACGCCGCGGTGATCGCGCTCGCCGAGAAAGGCGCCGACCTCGTCAAGCAAGATGCCAAGTAGTATCATTTGACTACCGGAGCGCTCATGACCATTACAGCTACCAGTCTCAAGTTGCCACGTCGCTTGAAATCGCGTGTCGAGCGCATTGCGCGGCGCTCCGGCGAGTCGCCGCACGCTTTCATGCTTCGCGCGTTGGAGAGCCAAGTCGAGGCCATGGAGCGATATGAGACTTTTCTCGACGATGGCATGCGAGCCGACGAAGCCATGCAACAGAGCGGCTTGGGTTACGAGGCCAAGGATGTTCACGCCTACCTGGAGGCCAAGGCACGCGGACGAGCGGTGCGCCGTCCGAAGGCCGTCCGGTGGCGCGAGTAGTCTATTCCGACGCTGCAATCGAGGATCTTGAGCGCATCGTGGAGTTTCTGCTCGATGCGTCTCCTCGTTCCGCCGTGGCTGCAGTACGCCAAATCAGGAGCGCTATCGTTGTACTGGGCACGCATCCCCGCATCGGCCGGCGGGTGCGCGGTCAGCTGCGTGAGCTGGTCGTTAGTCACGGCTCGACTGGTTACCTAGCGCTCTATCGTTTCGACCCTTCTTCGAACCTGGTTCGGATCACGCGCGTTCGCCATCAACGCGAGGCTGGATACCGCGACTAACGTCTATGTGGGAAGGTTTGGCCATCCTGCTGATCGTCGTCGGTGCGCTGCTCTGGGCCGATAGCCTCAAGGCGCGCGAGCGCGCGGTGAGCGCGGGGCGCTCGGCGTGCGAGCGCTATCAGCTGCAGTTTCTCGACGACACGGTGTCCTTCGCGCGCATGCGCCTTGCGCGCGACGAGGAAGGGCAGCTCAAGATTTCCCGTACCTACACTTTCGAGTTTTCGGACACGGGGAACAACCGCCGCCACGGCGCCATCGTCATGCTGGGCGGCGATGTGGCCGACATGCATCTCGAGCCGTACAGGATGCAATGAGCGAGAAATGGCTCACCGGAACGGTGGTCGAGAACCGGCACTGGACCGAGAGCCTGTTTTCGCTGCGCGTCGAGGGCGCGTCGCTCGGCTTCCAAGCGGGGCAATTCGTGCGCATTGCATTGGATATCAACGGCCAGCGAGTGGCGCGCGCCTTTTCGTTCGTCAATCCACCGGAGGATCCGCTGCTCGAGTTCTATGGCGTAATCGTGCCCGAGGGGCCGCTCTCGCCGCGCCTCGCACGGCTGCGTGCCGGGGATGCGCTCATGGTCGCCGGCAATCCGGCCGGATTTCTGGTGCTATCCGAAGTGCCGGACGCGGAAACGCTGTGGCTCGTTTCCACCGGGACGGGGCTCGCGCCTTTCCTCTCGCTCCTGCGCACCGAGGCGCTTTGGAAGCGCTTTCGCAACGTCGTGCTGGTGCA
>DASXRW010000197.1:0-3918 GCA_036506355.1 Burkholderiales bacterium | reverse complement strand
ACCCGAAGGCCTTCTTCACACACGCGGCATGGCTGGATCAGGGTTGCCCCCATTGTCCAAAATTCCCCACTGCTGCCTCCCGTAGGAGTCTGGGCCGTGTCTCAGTCCCAGTGTGGCTGGTCGTCCTCTCAGACCAGCTACCGATCGTCGCCTTGGTGGGCCATTACCCCGCCAACTAGCTAATCGGGCATCGGCCGCTCCTCTCGCGCAAGGCCCTTGCGGGTCCCCTGCTTTCATCTCTCGATCTCATGCGGTATTAGCCAGTCTTTCGACTGGTTATCCCCCACAAGAGGACACGTTCCGATGCATTACTCACCCGTGCGCCGCTCGCCGCCAGGGTTGCCCCCGCGCTGCCGCTCGACTTGCATGTGTAAGGCATGCCGCCAGCGTTCAATCTGAGCCAGGATCAAACTCTTCAATTAAATTTGACCTGATGTCCCGGCACTGCTGCCGGAACGAACTGCTGAACTAATGCTTCACTCAAAGTAAACGAGGTTTACTTCTTTGTGAGCACCTGAAGCTAATGCTAGTGGCCGTTTCGCGGACGTAAAGCTGTCCACTAGCGGCGCGCCTTAAGCTCAAGCGCCCACACCTATCGGCTGCGAATTTTTAAAGAGCGTTGGTTGCGGGGAGAGGATTTGAACCTCTGACCTTCGGGTTATGAGCCCGACGAGCTGCCAGACTGCTCCACCCCGCGCCCGGAGAAGACGAAGATTATAGTGGGCGCTGCAACATCGTGTCAACGAAACCCGACGCCTGAAAGCGACGGAGCGGCGTCAGAACAGCGCAACTTTAGGGAAGTTCCTACAACCCCGGGGCTAGACTCCCGCGATGCCTGAGCTCGGGCGCGCGCTGCGGCGCAAATTTCGGCTGGAACCGGGGGTTGACTTCATCAACCACGGCTCTTTTGGCGCCGCTCCGCTCGAGGTGCTCGACGCCGCGGCACGCTGGCGCGACCAGATGGAGGCAAATCCGGACCATTTCCTGCGCAACGTGCTGCCCGATGCGCTGCGGAACGCCGCCGGCGAGCTGGCGCGCTTCATTCGCGCCGATGCGTCCGACCTGGTCTTCGTGGAAAACGCGACCGCGGCGATCAATGCGGTCCTGCGTTCTCTGGACTTCACGGCCGGCGACGAGATCCTGATCAACAGCCAGAGCTACGGCGCGGTGCGGCAGGCGGTGCGCTACGTCTGCGAGCGCACCGGCGCAAATGCCGTCGAGCCGCGCGTCGCCATTCCGGTCGCGAGTCCGGAGCCGCTGTTTCAGACCATCGGCGAGCGTACGCGGCTGGTTATCGTCGACCACATCTCGTCGCCGACGGGCCTGGTCTGGCCGGTGAAGGAGATCGTCGCAGCGGCTCGCAAGCGCGGCGCCCTGGTACTCGTCGATGGCGCGCACGCGCCTGGGCAGCTCGAGCTCGACGTGCCGGCGCTCGGCGCCGATTGGTATACCGGCAATTGTCACAAGTGGCTTTTTGCGCCCCGCGGCTGCGGTTTCCTGTGGGCACGCAGCGACCGGCGATCGCTGATTCATCCGCTCGCGATCTCGCATGACTACGGCCGCGGGTTTACTGCCGAGTTCGACTGGCCGGGAACGCGCGACTTTTCGGCTTGGCTGGCCGTAGGTGCGGGATTGCGCTTCCTGGAGCAGCTAGGCGCCGACGCCGCGCGCCGCTATTGCCGTGAGCTCGCCGCGAAAGCCGCAGAAAAAATCGCGCTCGCGTGGGATCAGCCGATGGCCGGCCCGCCCGCTATGCACGCCTCGATGATGGCCATCCGGCTGCCGGACGCCTTGCAACAACCGGCGGCCACGCGCGAGACGGCGCGGCGGCTGCAGTCCGAGCTCATGCAGCGGTACCGGATTGCCGTGGCGATCGCCGCAATCGATGGTGGCCTCTGGGCGCGAATATCGGCGCAGATCTATAACAGCCTCGAGGACTACGACCGGCTCATCGAGGCTGGCCGGCGCGCGCCGAGCTAATCTGCAGTCGCGCCGCTTGCGCGGATCACGCGCGCCCACTTCAACGATTCGGCCCTGATCCAGCGCTGGAAGTCTGCGGGCGTGCTGGCAACCACATCGAAGCCCTGTCTGCCCAGGAGCTCGCGCGTGTCCGCCGCATTCATCCCGCGCACCGTCTCGGTACTCAGTCGCGCGAGCACGTCCGGCGGCGTGGCTGCCGGCGCGAGCAGCCCGATCCAGGCGAGCGACTCGAGCTGCGGCAAGCCGAGCTCCGCAACGCTCGGCACATCGGGCGCGAGCGAGCTGCGCTTTAGCGCGGTGACCGCAAGCGCCTTCATTTTCCCGGCCTTCACGTGGGGCAGCACGCCGGGAATGATCGCAAACATGGCGTGGATGTTTCCCGCCAGCATGTCGGCCACTGCCGGCGGAAAGCCGCGGTAGGGAATGTGCACCGCAAA
Organism: Burkholderiales bacterium; assembly: GCA_036506355.1. Taxonomy (GTDB): domain Bacteria; phylum Pseudomonadota; class Gammaproteobacteria; order Burkholderiales; family SG8-39; genus SCGC-AG-212-J23. The sequence goes on along the minus strand of DASXRW010000197.1, from coordinate 1,501 downwards.
TATCTTTGCCTCGCTCTTGAGCAATTCCATCGTGAGATGCGAGGCGCTGCCGCTGCCGACGGACGCGTACGAAATGCGGCCCGGATTGGAGCGCGCGTAGTCGACGAACGCGCGGAACGTCTCCAGCTTGAGCTCGGGCACGACGACCAGCATCTGCGGCGCCGACGCCAGCAGGGAGATGGGCGCGAGGTCCTTTTCCGCGTCGTATGCGAGTGCCGGATATAGGTACTTATTGGTGGCGACCGGTCCGTTGATGCCGATCAGCAGCGTGTAACCGTCCGGCGCTGCCTTGGCTACTGCCTCGGTGCCGATGTTGCCGCTGGCACCGGTGCGGTTTTCCACCACGACCGGCTGGCCCAGGGCATCCTGGAGTTTTGCACCCAGCGTGCGACCGACGATGTCCGGCGTCGAGCCCGGGGGGAAAGGCACGATCAGCTTCACCGGGCGCGAGGGATAGGGCTGGGCCGTAGCGGCAGCGCAAGCGAAGGCGAAGGCGAGCAGCGCCCAGCGCATCAGATCTTCTCCGTTTCGCCGCCACGCGGCTGCCAAACAAGGAGTCGCCGCTCGGCGAGCGTCACGGCCCAGTCGAGGAGCAGCGCGAAGACCGTAAGCACGAGGATGCCCGCGAACACTGCATTGATGTCGAAGGTGCCTTCGGCCTGGAGGATGAGGTAGCCGACGCCGCGCGAGGAGCCGAGGTACTCGCCGACCACCGCGCCGACGAAGGCCAGGCCCACCGAATTGTGCAGGCTGGCGAAGACCCAGCTCATCGCGCTCGGCACATAGACATGGCGCAAGAGCTGCCGCTCGCTCGCGCCGAGGATGCGCGCGTTCGCCACCACCGTGAAGCTGACTTCGCGCACGCCCTGGTACACGTTGAAGAAGACGATGAAGAAGACCAGCGTCACGCCGAGTGCAACCTTGGAAGCGATGTCGAGGCCGAACCAGACCGCGAAGATCGGTGCGAGGATCACGCGCGGCATGGAATTCAGCGCCTTGATGTAGGGATCGAGCAGCGCCGACGCGGTCGGCGCAAGCGCCAGCCACAGCCCCATGCCGAGGCCGAGCGCGGTGCCGATCACGAAGGCGAGCAGCGTCTCGAGCAGCGTGACCCACAGATGGGGATAGATCGTGCCCGAGGCGAACCACTGCCAGGTGCGCTCGAAGACCTTGAGCGGCTCGCCGAAGAAGAATGCCGCCTTGTGCGGATTGTCGAAGTAGATCGGCGGCAGCAGCGTCGGGCTGGTCGCGACGTACCAGAAAAGCAGGAAGCCGATGAAGAGCAGCGCCTGCCACAGGCGCAGCGCGTTAATTGAGCTGCTGCTGCGCATAGCTCTTCAGAACCTCTTCCTTCATCGCATGCCAGATCAGCGTGTGCAGCTCGACGAAGCGCGGCGTGAGCCGGATCTCCGCGACATCGCGCGGCCGCGGCAGGTCGACGGCGAATTCGCCGATCGGATGCGACTCGGGTCCGGCCGAAAGCACTACGACGCGATCGGAA
>DASXRW010000196.1:0-10701 GCA_036506355.1 Burkholderiales bacterium | reverse complement strand
AGCGGATTGCCGTCAGGATCTTCCAGCTGGATCTGCTTGCCGCCCGGGCCGGTCTCCATCTCGTTGCGGAAATGGAATCCGGCCTGCTTGAGCGCCTCGATGCGGGTCGGGAGATCCTCCACTTGCAAAATCACCCGATTCCATCCGCCGGGCTCCTGGCGATGACCGTCGGGCATGGGGCGCGAGCCCGAGGCCCCCGGGCCGCTGAGGATCAGTTTGAGATCACCGACCGACACCTCGGCAAAAGCCGGGAGATGCTTTCCTACCAGCTTGAAACCAAGCTGTTTGGTATAGAAGTCGATGGCTCGGCTGACGTCCTTGACCTGGTATCTGACACCCCGTAAGCCGCGGATGAAGTTGCCCGCATCTTTCGCAGGAGCGGTCATGTCGAAGCCTCCTTTGCCTTTTCGCCGGTGCAACCCGCGTGCCTGCTCCGGCGCGCTACCGAATTAACTCGACACGCGGCATTATCGATCCGAACACCGGGCCGATAAAAGGGAGCCAGCCAGATGTTGACCGTACATCACCTCGGAGTGTCGCAGTCGGAGCGGATCGTCTGGCTGTGCGAGGAGCTGGGGCTCGACTACGAGCTCAAGCGCTACGATCGCGATCCGGTCACGCGCCTCGCGCCGCCGGAGTACAAGGCGTTGCATCCCATCGGCACGGCGCCGGTGATCACCGACGGCCATGTGGTGCTGGGTGAGTCGGGCGCGATCATCGACTACATCATTGCCAAGTACGGCGGCGGGCGGCTGGCGAGGCACCTCGGACACCCGGAGTTCGCGAACTATCTTTACTGGTTCCACTTCGCCAATGGCAGCTTCCAGGCACTGCTGCATCGGACGCTGGTTGCGCGCCGCTTCGAGCCGCCGGCGGATCATCGGATTCTTGTCGACCTGCAGGCGCGGCTCGCGCGCGCACTCGACTTCATGAACCGGCGCCTGGGCGAGGCCGACTACCTCGCGGGCAACGAGCTTACGGCGGCGGATATCATGATGCTGTTCAGCCTCACGACCATGCGGGCGTTCACCGCGTACGATCTCAAGCCGTATCCGCACATCCTGGCTTACCTGCGCCGCATCGGCGCGCGCGAGGCGTATCAGCGCGCGATGCGAAAGGGCGATCCCGGGATGGCGCTGATGCTCGATTGACTGGAGGAGCGATGAAAAGCAGCTTCCTCGTGCGGGCGACGGACGTGCCGCCGTACCATCCCGCGAACCACACCGGCACGACGAACCGGCGCCTCATCGGTCCCGAGACGGTGGGCGCGAAGAACGTCGAGGTGCTGCTCGGCGTGATCGAGAAAGGCGAAGGCGCGGCGCAGCACGCCCATCCGGGCATGGAGCAGGTGTGCTATCTGCTCGAGGGCAGCGCGACGGTCGAGCTCGATGGCGAGCGCCGCGAAATGCAGCCGGGCGACGCGTGCTACTTTCCGGCCGGCAAGATGCACAAGTTCACCGCGACAAGCGATAAGCCGGTGAAGGTGCTCGTCATCTACAGCCCGCCGTACGGCGAGTCGCCGGAGAAGGTGATCCGATGAGAGCGCTTATCCTCGCCGCTGCGCTGCTCGGCGCGGGATCGGCCGCGGCACAGTACCCCAATAAACCGATCCGGGTGCTGGTGCCGTTCGGCGCCGGCTCCTCGACCGACATCGTGATGCGCATCATCGCGCAGCCGCTCGGCCAGTCGCTCGGGCAGCCGGTCGTGGTGGAGAACAAGCCCGGCGCCGACGGCGCCATCGCCGCGCTGGAGGTGGCGAAGGCGGCGTCCGACGGCCATACGCTGATCCTCGGCACCAACAGCCCGTTCTCCGCTGCGCCGCACCTGCGCAAGAACCTCCCCTACGACGCGCTCGCCGACTTCACGCCGGTGAGCTTTGTCGGTAATTACACTTTCTTCGTCGTCGTGCACCCGAGCGTGCCCGCGCGCAGCCTGGCTGACCTGATCGCGCATGCGCGCGCGAATCCCGGCAAGCTGAACTACGCCACCGGCAACACCAGCAGCATCGTCATGACCGCGATGCTTGCATCGCAGTCGAACATGCAGCTCGTCCACATACCCTACAAGACCGAGCCGCCGGCGATCACCGATCTCCTGTCGGGCACGATCCAGGTGATGATCAGCTCGTACTCCACGGTGGCGCCGCATCTGCGCGAGGGGAAGCTGCGCGCGCTGGTCACGACGCTGCCGGAGCGCAGCGCGCTGCTGCCCGAGGTGCCGTCGATCCTGGAGGCCGGGTTTCCGAAATTCTCGGTCTCGCCGTGGGCCGGCATGTTCGGGCCGGCGCGCATGCCGAGGGAGGTCACGCAGCGGATCAACCGCGAGCTGAATGCGGCGCTGGCGCGCGCCGACGTACGCGAAAGCCTGGCCAAGCAGGCCTTCGCGCCGAAAGGCTCGACGGTCGAGGAGTTCTCGGGCTACGTCAGGGAGCAGTACGACATCTGGGGCAAGGCCATCCGCGAGGCCGGTATCCAGCCCGAGTAGCGTCGCGCTCGTGCATCACACGGTGGCGACCGGAGTGACGGGCGAGCCGGCGGCGCCGGGCAGGCGAAGGGGCGGCGCGGTGAGCAGGAATCGGCTGCGACGGTTCTCACGCAGCCATACCGCGAGCTCGGTGAGATACCACAGCTCGCCGAGAAGGATCCCGAGCTTGAAAAGACAGTGCTCGTGCAGCGGCAGCGCCGGGCCGCGGTGCGGCATGCGCGGGTCGACGCCGAGGGTGGAGGAGCGCTCCACGGCGAGGTTATCGGCGGCGATCGCCGCAACGCCCGTATCGGCGATCCACTCGAGCAGTTTCTTGTCGTATCCGTCCATGACAGCGCACGCGGTCTTGAGGGGCGCGCCCGGTTTTCCGGCGGCGTCGCGGATCAGCTGGCCGAGGCCGGTGTGGATGCACAGCACGTCGCCTTTCTCCACGCGGATGTTGTCGGCCTGCATTACGCGAGCCAGCATCTCGTAGTCGACCGCGACACGCTCGTCGCCGAAATGGTGGCGCAGGTCGACCAGCACGCCGCGCCCCTGCATGCCGGTCTCGGCCGCGCCCGCGATCGACAGGTTGGTCGCGCCGAGCTCGCCCTGCGTGCCGCGGCCGGCAGCGTCGACGATCGAAAAGCCGTTGTAGTAGACCTTCTCTGGCGCGCCGTCGCCGTCGGCATCGAATTGCGATCCCTTGTGCGGGAAGCCATCCCAGTGCGTCGAGTACTGGGTGTGGAGCATGACTGCCTCGTCGGAGCCGATATCGGTGTAGCGCGGATCCGAGTGGTCGAAGGAGAGGTTGAAATAGACGTGACCTTCCCGGTAAACCGGATGAAAAACCGGGGGATGACGGAACGAGTTGAGAACGTTGCCGCCGGGCCGGTCGAGCGGGTGGCTCAGGCAGAAGACGCGGCCCGCCTTCACTTCCTGCAGCGCGCGCAGCCGGCGCTCATCCGTCAGCAGATTCAGGCGGCCGAGCTGATCGTCGTCTCCGAACTCGCCCCAGTTCGATCCTTGCGGGCGCGTCTTCCAGCGCTTGGCCATCTTGTTATGATGCACCGAGACCCGAGGATGAGGACCGCGCGATGCTGAAACTCTGCATGAGTCTGTTGATCGGCGCGGCGTCGCCCGCCGTCTTCGCGCAAGCCTACCCGACGAAGCCCGTGCGCATCGTGGTGCCGTTCGCGCCCGGCGGCGGCGTGGACGTGACCGCCCGCATCGTCGCGCAGCGGCTCACCGAGGGCCTGAAGCAGACGTTCATCGTCGAGAACCGCACCGGCGCGAGCGGCATCATCGGCACGGAGGCGGTGGTCAAGTCGGCGCCCGATGGCTACACGCTGCTCGCCGGCTCGCAAACCACGCAAGCCGTGGTGCCCGCCATATACAAGGACCAGGTGCGCTACGACACGTCGCGCGACCTCGTCCCGGTGGCCGAGATCGCGCGCTCGCCGTTCCTGATCGTGGTGCATCCGTCACTGCCGGTGAAATCGGTGGCCGACCTGATCAAGCTCGCGAAGGAAAAGCCCGGGCAGGTGAGGTTCGGCGCCGCCTCCGGCGGAACTCCGCACATGGCGGGCGAGCTCTTCAAGCTTGCGGCCAAAGTCGACATGCAGTTCGTGCCGTACAAGGGCGAAGGCCCAGCGATCTCCGATGCCATGGGTGGGCACATCCAGCTGGTGTTCTCCAACCTGCCGGTGGCGCTGCCGCTCGCGCGCGAGGGGAAGCTCCGCGGCATCGCGGTCACCAGCGCGCAGCGCGTGCCGACCGCGCCGGAATTCCCAACCGCCTCCGAGTCGGGTTTGCCGGGATTCGACGCCTTCACCTGGTTCGGCCTTTTCGCGCCAAGCGCCACGCCGCGCGAGATCATCGTCAAGCTCAATGCCGAGGCGGTGCGCGGCCTGAACGCCCCGGACACCAAGGAAAAGATGGCCGCGCAGGGCATGTTCGTGACCACGGCCAGCGTGGAGGAGTTCGGCGCGTTCGTGAAGAAAGAAACCGTGCGCTGGGGACAGATCGTCAAGGACGCGGGCGTCAAACCCGAATGATCCGAGTTCTGTCGGCGACCGGGATGCTGGGATCCGGTTTCCGCGAGGAGACGCTCAAGCGCGCGATGGCGCTGCGCCCGGACTTCATCGGCGCCGATTCCGGCTCGACCGACCCCGGGCCGTACTACCTCGGCTCGGGCGATACGCACTTCTCGGATACCGCCTACAAGCGCGACCTGCGCCTGATGCTGCGCGCCGGGCGCGCGGCAAAGATTCCGGTGATCGTCGGCTCGGCCTGTACCGCAGGTATCGACGACCAGCTCGACCGCCTGGTGGGGATCGCCCGCGACATTGCGCACGAGGACAAGCTGCAGTTCAAGCTCGCCGCGATCGCGAGCGAGCAGGACCGCGGTTACCTCAAGCGCAAGCTTAAGGAAGGCAAGATAACGCCGCTCGCCAATGCGCCGCGGCTCGACGAGAACGTGATCGAGCGGAGCAGCCATATCGTCGGCCTGTGCGGCATCGAGCCGTACATCGAAGCGCTCGAGCACGGCGCCGAGGTGATCATCGCCGGGCGCTCGAGCGATACCTCGATCTTCGCCGCGCTGCCGGTAATGCGCGGCTGCAACGCCGCCACGGCATGGCACATGGCAAAGATCATGGAGTGCGGCGCGGCCTGCGTGGTGCAGCGCAAGTATCCCGACTGCATGGTCGCCACGCTCGCCGACGACCACTTCGTCGTCGAGCCGCCGAATCCCGAGTACCGCTGCGACCCGGTGAGCGTCGCTTCGCACAATCTCTATGAGAACTCCACGCCGTACGAGCTCATCGAGCCCTCGGGCGTGCTCAGCACCGTCGATGCGAGGTACGAGGCGCTGTCGGATCGCGCAGTGCGCGTCTCGGGCAGCACCTTCAAGAAGTCCGAGCGCTACACCATCAAGCTGGAGGGCGCGGAGCTTGCCGGCTACCAGAGCATCATCGTCGGGAGCGTGCGCGATCCGGTGATCCTGCGGCAGTTCGACTCGTGGCTCGCCGGGCTCGAGAACGCATGCAAGGAGCGCATCCGCGCGGTGTTCGGCGCGGACATCGACAGCCGCTACCAGTTCCATGTCCGCGTGTTCGGCAAGAACGCCGCCATGGGACCGCTCGAGCCGGAAACGGCGATCGGGCACGAGCTCGGGCTTCTTTTCCAGGTCACCGCGCAGACGCAGGAACTCGCCACCGCGCTCATGAAATCCGTCGGGCACATGGCGGTGCATTACCCCGTGCCGGAGTGGAGCGGGCTCATCACCTCGATCGCGTACCCGTACTCGCCGGCGGAGATCGAGCGCGGCGCGAGCTATCGCTTCAACATGAACCACGTCGTCGAGCCGGCGTCACCGCTCGAGATGTTCAAGATCGAGTACGAAACGGTCCGATGAAACTCTGGCAGGTGGCGAAGCTGATCCGCAGCAAGAACTCCGGGCCGTTCGAGCTGACCTTCGACGTGATCCTGAAAGACCGGGCGACCTACGAGAAAGTGCGCGATGCCAAGGTCATCAACGTGGAATGGTTCGCCCGCACGTACCGCCTGAAGCCGGAGGTGGTTGTGATCATCAATTACGACGCGGCGAGCGCGATCAAGATCACCATCCCGCGTCCGACAGTCTCCGGCGACATCGACGACAACGATGTCTTCGGCGGCCAGCAGTACGGGCCACTGGTCGACCTCGAGGTTCCCTAAAGCGCGGCGTCGCCGTTCGGTTCGTTTCCACGTTGCTGACAGGATGAAGCAACCGGCTGTCTGCATACTGGCGAGCAGACCCAATGGGCCTCTATATCGGCGTGACCAGGACTTGTCGGATCAGACATTTTGATGAAGGCGTCGCGGACCTGTCGGTCATTCCCGCGGAGGCGGGAATCGAATTTTTAGACCGATAGGTTCCCGCCTTCGCGGGAACGACGAGGCTAGCTGAAGCCGTAGAGGCGCTGCGGGTTGTCGACCAGTACGCGCTTGCGCTGCGCCTCGTCGGATACCCAGTCGGAGAGCAGGTCCGCGAGGTCGCCATCGTTCGGCATCTTTTGCCGTGCGCTGGGGTGCGGCCAGTCGGTGCCCCAGACGATGCGGTCGGGCGCCGCTTTCACCATAGCTTGCGCGAACGGACTGAGATCCGGATAGCGGGGATTTGCATCCGAGACGAAGTACGGCCCCATCAGCTTCGCCCAGCAGTGCTCGCGCCGCAGCAGCCGCAGCAGCGCCTGGAATGCCGGCGCGTCGAGGCCGCCTGAGGTCGGAATGCGGCCGAAGTGGTCGATCACGACGTTGACCGGCAGCCTGCCGAGCTCGGCCTCGTGCTCCGGACGAAAGTTCATATAGAACTGCAGGTGCCAGCCGAAAGGCTTGATGCGCTCGGCGAGCCGCGGCGCGTGCTCGAGCTTGAGCCCCCGCGTTCCGGAGGCGACGTTGATGCGGATGCCGCGAAACCCGGCCGCGTGCAGGTCCTCGAGCTCCTGGTCCGTTACGTTTTCTGAAACCACGGCCACGCCGCGCAGTGCGAAGGCGCCGGACTTGATCGCCGCGGCGATCGCCGAATTGTCGGTGCCATAGAAGCTCGGCTGGACCAGCACCGCGCGCTCGCAGCCGATCGTGCGCAGCATGCGGAGGTAGTCGGGCAGCGGGCAATCGGGTGGCACGAAATGCGTCTTCGGCAGCAGCTTGGTTTCCGGCCCGAAGATGTGCGCATGACAGTCGCAGGCGCCGCGCGGGAACTTGACCTTCGGCCGGCGCGTGTCGCGGACCGGTCCCGGGATGTCAGGGACGCTTTTCGACAGTCTGCGCCTCGATCTCGTAGTGCTCGTCGAGGCCGATGAGGTCCTCGATCTGCTGGCGCGAGGCGACGAACTGCGCTTCGCTGATTCCCTGGTAGCTGCCGGTCTCGCGCAGCTCGGTCAGCGCCCGCTTGAGGAAATGGAACGCGGTGCAGAGCACCACCTGTGCCTCGATGCAGGCGACGTATCCCATCTGCTGCAGGTCCTGGCGCGAGAAAAGCGGACGCCCGTCGCGGTTGCCGCGGCTCTGCACATAGACGAGCGGCAGGCGGCAGACCTTCGGCGCGCGCTCGGCCTCTGCGGGGTTGCGCGGGAAGAGCAGGCCCATGTCGGCGCCGGCGTCGGCGGCGCGGTTGATGCGCATGCTCGCTTCCTCGAGCCCGAGCGCGCGGCAGGTATCGGTGCGCGCGATGACGACGAAATCGGGATCGCTCTCGTCGCGCTGCTTGCACGCGAACCGGATCTTGTCGAGGTACTCCTCCACCGGGATCCCGTGCACCACGTATTTGTGATAGTGGGCGCGCTTCGGGTAAAGCTGGTCTTCGATGTGGGCGCCGGCGATTCCCGCGCCGATGCACTCGCGCACCAGCCGCATCGTGTGCAGCGGCTCGCCGAAGCCCGCGCCGCCATCCACAACCAAGGGGATGGCGATGCTTTGCGCGATGTCGCCGGCGAGCTTGACCTGCTCGGTCATCGTCACCATCGGCTCCGTCAGCGCGGTTGAGCCGCCGGTCACGTAGCCGCCCACGTACGCGGCCTCGTAGCCAAGCGACTGCACCAGGCGCCCGCCGATCGCATCGTAGACCGAAGGCATGTGCAGGAAAGTCTTCGCGCGAAGCAGGGCTCGCAGCTTGGTGCTCTGGCGTTGCATCGCGTCTCCTTTGCCCCGGTCCCTGTGAGGCGCCGAATTCCTGTCTAATAGCGATGATCTTGGCACAGAGTCCCACATGGCAAAACGCTTCTTCGTGCGCGCCGCCGACGTGGCGCCATATCACCCGGCAAATCACACCGGGACCACCAACCGCCGCCTGATCGGCCCAGAGACCGTCGGCGCGAAAAATGTCGAGCTGGTGCTGGGCGTCATCGAGCGCAACCAGGGCGCGGAGCCGCATGCGCATCCGGGCATCGAGCAGGTCTGCTACCTGCTCGAAGGCAGCGCGGTCGCCGAGGTCGGCGGCGAGCGCTGCGAGATGCATCCCGGCGATAGCTGCTACTTCCCCGCCGGCGTCATGCACAAGTTCACCGCAGAGCCGAAGGACGTCACCGAGCGGCTGAACCGAGAACTGAACGCGCTCCTTAAGCGCGCGGAGGTGCGCGACAGCCTGGCAAGGCAGGCTTCGACCCCAGGGGTGCAACGATCGGGGAGTTCGCTGCCTATGTGAAGGAGCAGTACGAGATCTGGGGCAGGGCGATCCGCGAAGCCGGGATCCACCCCGAATAGCGTCGCGCGCTACACGAACGCGACGACCAGCACCAGCACCGTAAGCCCGACGGAAAATAGCCAGTAATCTGTGTTCACGAGGTTCATGGTCGTACGCGTTGGTGAGCGCCGGATGTCAGCGCAGCGCGCCCTTTATTACAGATGAAATCGCCCCAACAGACGGTGGAGGCCATCTATCGCGCTGAATCGCGCCGCGTCTTCGCCACGCTCGTGCGCCTGCTCGGCGATTTCGACCTCGCCGAAGAAGCGCTGTCCGATGCGTTCCGGGCGGCGCTGGAGCAGTGGCCGAGCGAAGGCGTGCCGGCAAATCCGCGCGCCTGGCTCGTCTCCACCGGACGCTTCAAGGCGATTGACGCCATTCGGCGACGCGCGCGCTTCGATCCGCTGGAGGAGGACCATGCCGAGACGCTCGCCGCCGAAGAGGCGCCTGACGCGGAGCAGATCGAGGACGACCGCCTGCGGCTCGTCTTCACCTGCTGCCATCCCGCCCTCGCGCACGACGCGCAAGTAGCTCTGACCTTGCGTGAAGTGTGCGGGCTGACGACGGAGGAAATCGCGCACGCCTTCCTCACGCCTGCGCCGACGCTCGCGCAGCGCATCGTGCGGGCGAAAGGCAAGATCCGCGACGCGCGCATTCCCTATGAGGTGCCCGGTCCCCCCGAGCTGCCGGAACGGCTCGATGCCGTGCTGCGCGTCATCTACCTGGTCTTCAATGAGGGCTACTCGGCCTCGTCCGGGGATTCGCTGACGCGGGCGGATCTTTCGGCGGAGGCGATCCGCCTCGGCCGCTTGCTGGTGGAGCTGCTGCCCGAGGCCGAGGCGATCGGGCTGCTGGCGCTGATGCTCCTGCAGGAATCGCGTCGCGCGGCGCGCAGCGCCGCCTCGGGCGACCTCGTCCTTCTCGAGGACCAGGACCGCAAGCTCTGGAACCGCGAGTTCATCGCAGAAGGCAGCGCGCTGGTCGAGCGCACGCTGGCGACGCGTCGCTTCGGGCCGTATTGCCTGCAAGCGGCCATCGCCGCGGTGCACGCGGAGGCGCCGAGCTTCGCGATGACCGACTGGGCGCAAATCGTGGGCCTTTACGACGTGCTCGCGCGCTTCGACCCGTCGCCGGTCGTCGAGCTGAACCGGGCGGTGGCGCTGGCGATGCGCGAGGGCCCGGCCGCCGGCCTGGCGCTCGTCGAGGCGATCCTCGCGCGCGGCGAGCTCAAGGACTACCACCTGGCGCATGCGGCCCGGGCGGATCTCTGCCGCCGGCTCGGCCTCAAGCCGCAGGCCCGCCAGTCTTACGAGCGGGCGCTGGCGCTTGCCAGGCAGGAGCCCGAACGGCGCTTCCTCACGCAAAGGCTGGCCGAACTGAATACCTGAGACGGCGCGTCGATCCGCGGCTCCCCCATTCGACCAGGGGAGAAGGAGCCGCAAATGGAAACCGTCATGCTGATTCTGGAAGTCCTGCGCCGGCTGATGCAGAGGACCGGCCCCTACGTCGCGCTGGAAATTCTCTTGCCTGGCGGGACTTTGCTCGTGCTCGGGCTGCTTGCGTACCGGCACCGGAAAAATCTTTTGCGGCTGCTGTCGATCCCGCGTGCGGCCGTTCGACTATAGGGTGTAGAACCACCCCGAACCTCAGGAGATAGCGATGAAATTCATGATTCTGGTCAAGGCCACCAGGGACTCCGAGGTGGGCGTGATGCCGACCGAGAAGCTGTTCGCGGAGATGGCGGCTTACCACGAAGAGCTCGTCAAGGCCGGCATCCTGGTCGACGCCTCCGGCCTGCAGCGCAGCGCGAAGGGTTGGCGCATCAAGTACAACGGCAAGCAGCGCACCGTGGTCGACGGGCCATTCACGGAGACGAAGGACCTGGTCGCCGGCTACACGGTGATCAACGTCAAGTCACGCGAGGAAGCGCTCGAGTGGACCAAGCGTTTCCCCAACCCGTCGATCGATGGCGGCGCGGCCGAGATCGAGGTGCGGCAGTATTTCGAGCTCGA
>DASXRW010000195.1:0-9096 GCA_036506355.1 Burkholderiales bacterium | reverse complement strand
ATGGACGCCGCCGGAGAACACGGTCATGCGCTGCAGCTCGGCCGGGAGCGGGCCGAGGAACGCGATGCCGGGGAAGTGGATCAGCTCGCTCACCTGCTGGAAGCCGATCTCCGCCTCGCCCTTCGCCACCAGCTCGCCGATCGGCGCGCCCGGCGGCGGCGTGCGGAACTTGGGCTTGAGCTCCGCCAGGATCCCCATGCGTTCGAAAAGCCCAGCGAGATAGACGCCGCTCGGGCCGGTCGAGATGCCGATGGTCTTCGCCGCCTGCAGCGTGCGCTTGAGGGCGTCGGGCGAGCTGATGTCGGGCTTCGGGCTGCCTGCGCGCACCGCGACGCCCACGCCCGAGCGCGCGATATCCGCGCGGCTGCCCGCCATGAGCTTGCCGGTGTCGGTGAGCTCCTCGAGCGAGTTCGACGCGAGGATCACCGCGTCGAACACCTCGCCTGCCCTCATGCGCTTGATGACGTCGACGGTGCCGGCCCAGGTCGTCGCCACCTTGTTGTCGCTCGCTCTTTCGAAGAGCGGCACCAGCTCGAGATACGCCTCCTTCACGCCCGGTGTCGCAAGTACGGTGATGTCCGCTGCTTGTGCGATTCCCGCCATGGCTAAGCAAGTGGCCGCAAATAGTTTTCGCATGGCCTAGTTGGCGAGCGGATCCGGCCGCAGTTGGATATGCACGGCGCGCGGCTTCGATCCCTTGCCGCCTTCCATCAGCCACGGCGTGCGATCGCCGTTGGTGCTCCACAGGCCGCGGCCTTTCCAGCCCGCCTTCGGATCGTCGATGCGCCCGTCGAAGCCCTTGGCGTAGAAGCCCATGGGATACGGGATGCGCAGCAGGATCATCTTGCCGTCCTTGAGCGCGACGAAGCCGTCGTTCAGGTTGGCGGTCGACATGGGGACGTTCTCGCCCAGCCCCAGCGTGTTGTGCTGGTCGACCCAGGTGTAATAGCTCGACTCCGCGCTGTTCTCGCCGAGGCCGCGAAAGCCCGGTCCCGGATACTGGTAGGACGACCAGCCCTCGGCGCAATGATCGCCGGTCGCCTTCGGGCCGTTCAGCGGCGCCTTGCACTTGCGCCGGTCGAAGCTCACGAGGTGTCCGCTCGACGCCGAGGCCCAGACCACGCCGTTCTTGTCGATGTCGCCGCCGCGGATGCCGAAGAGCGGCATCGGCACGTTGTAGACCTCGGACAACTGCGTCTTCGGGTCGAAGCGCAGGAACGCCGGCGTGCCGCCGAACACGCCCACGGTGTACCAGACGGATCCGTCAGAGGGGTGCGGCATCACCGCATACGGGCCCGAGCCAGGAACGATGCGTTTGTCCTTTGACGGATCGATCGGCTGGTTCGGCTCGACGTACTCGTCGCGCGCGCCGTTGCCATTGGTGTCGAGAACAAAGGGCGACCAGCCTTGCGCCTTCGCCGCGTCGCCGGTCTGGTCAAAGACCCTGGTGTTGACCCAGCCGGCCACCGGGCCGCTGCCCGAGAGCCAAAGCGTGTTGTCCGCGTCGTAGCCGAACTGCGGGTGGTGCGTGCCGAAGCAGGTATCGACGAAGCTGTACTTCATCGTCTTCGGATCGAGCATCGCCACCTGGCGCGACGACTGCTCGAGCGGGAAGACCTTGGCCGACGGATGGTCCGAGCCTTTCCTGCAGAACGCCGGGTTGTCCCGGCCGCGCACGCTCGCCGAGAGCCAAACGCGCCCCTGCTTGTCGAACATCGAGTTGTGGTTGTTGGCGCGCGTATCCCAGAGCTTTTCTTCTCCCCAATAGGCCGAGGGCTGCAGCGGCTTGATGCTCGCCGCATGGCCCGGCCCCAACGACTCGGGCATCTCGGAATCCGCGACTGGCATCTTGAACAACGTGACCTTGTGACTCTTCGGATCGAGGATCGGCATGTTGTCGGTCGAATACTCGGGCGAGCCGTAGAGCGGGCCGTAGGCATTCACCGTCGGGTTGCGCCGATCGGAAGCGATCAGATCGTGCAGGTAGTGTTTCTCGGTGCTCCATTCCCAGGAAGTGATCACGATGTTGCGCTCGACACCCTGGGGCCGCTGCGGCTTGGCGAACGGCAGCTCGCCTTTCGCGATGCGATCGGTCCATTCCCCGTAGTACTTGTACGGAACGCCGCCGAAGTTTCCGGCAAGCTGAGTCGTCATCTGCTCGCCCGACTGCCCGGACTGGATGCGACGGATCCAGGCCTGGTCCGATGATTCGAACTTGCCCAGCGAAGCGGGGATCGTGCGCGTGGACGCCTGCCCGAGCTGGTGGCAGCCGATGCAGCCGATGTTCTTCACCTGCTTGAGCCAGTCGACCTGCGTGCGCTCCTTCGGAATCTTCGTGTGTCCGCCGAACTCGGAGGCCGGCGGAATCCCGAGCATCGAGTACCAGTAGATCGCGGGGTAGTACTTCGCCGCCGCGGCCTCGCTCGGCGCCGCCGTGGCCTTGAGGTTGAGCGCCTTGCCGGGAAGCGCCTGCAGCTTCGGCGAATCCACCAGGCCGTAGCCGCGCACCCAGACGCTGTAGACCGTCTTCGGCAGCTCCGGAATGAGATAGCGGCCCTTGTCGTCGGTGACCACGATCTTGGCGTAGCGGGTCGGCAGGCCGGTGGTTTCGGCGATGACCCATACGCCGGCTTCGGGACCCTTGGGACCCGTCACGACGCCGCCGATGTCGGAGGCACCGATCTTCTGCGCATAGGCTTGCGTGCTGAGCAAAGCAGCGAGGATGAAACAGGCGGTTTTCATAATCTCCTCCCAGAGATATCGCTGGCAGAATGCCCCTATCCCCTTGCGGGAGCAATAGCCGCTTTCGCAGCGCATGCGCCTCATCACGTTTTGTAGGAATGACAACCCGGCGGCGCACGTCGGCGTGCGCCAGGGCACGCGGGTGGTCGACCTCGGGCCGGGCCGGATGAAGGACCTGCTCACCGGCGGGCCGGCGACGCTCGAGCGCGCGCGCAAGGCGAGCGGGCCGGTGCTCGACGAGCGCGCGATCCGCTACCTGCCGCCGATCCCGGACGCCGATAAATTCCTGTGCGTAGGGAAGAACTACCGCCAGCACCTCGAGGAGCTGCGGCGCAACGACCTCCTCACCGAGACGCCGCAGGAGCCGACGGCTTTCATCAAGCTGAATTCCTGCCTCGTCGGCCACGAGGCCAAGGTGGTGCGCCCGCAGGGCATCACGCGACTCGATTACGAGCCCGAGCTCGTCTTCGTCATCGGCAAGCGCGCGCTCGGTGCAAAGCAGGCCGAGGCCTTCGACTACGTCGCCGGCGTCACCATCCTCAACGACCTCACCGACCGCGATGCGCAGAAGCGCGAAGTCGCTTCCGGCTCGCGCTTCTAGACCGGCAAGAACATCCCCGGCTTCGGCCCGCTCGGCCCGGAGCTCATCACCATGGACGAGATCCGCGATCCCTACGACTTGTGGATGACCTGCGCGGTGAACGGCGAGGAGCGCATGCGCGTCAACACGCGCGACCAGATCTGGAAGCTGCCCGTGATCCTCGAGCACTTCTCGCGCTACATTCCGATCGAGCCGGGCGACATGTTCTCCACCGGCGCGCCAGGCGGCGTCGCCGTGAGCAAGCCGAACGCCGCGGAGCTCTTCCTCAAACCCGGCGACGTCGTCGAGTGCTCAATCGAGGGCGTCGCTACGCTGCGGACCTACATCGTCTAGTTCGGGGCCACCCATTAGCCGGCCGGAACAGCGTGTCCCGAATAATTACGACCCTGGCTCCGAATTGTTCATTGTCTAGGCGTCCTGCACGATCGCCATGATGTTGCCGTCGGGATCCTTGAACCATGCCGACCTCGCACCGCCCGCGGTGACGATGCCGCCCTTCGTCTTCATGCCCGGCATGTCGTATTCCTCGAACTTCACTCCCTTGCCCTTCAACTCGGCCACCTCGCGCTCGACGTCCTCCACGTGCCAGAACGCCTGGCTCGCCTTCGAGGTGCCGGCGTTCGGCGTCGGATACAAAAAGCACGCGGTGTGCTCGCCGAACTCGTACACCACGCCGCCGCCGGTCTCCTGCTTGGGCTTGAAGCCCAGTTTTTGCTCATAGAATTGCCGGGCTCTCGCGACGTCTTTCACGGGTATGTACGCGTACATCGGGGATTTCTGCAGCATGGCAACCTCCTTCCTCAAGACCAAGCAAACGGCAGACCTCGAATGAGGCTCGTGGCCGTTCTGCTCGCCCTCCTCTGCGGCACCGCGTCGGCCCAGACGTTCCCCGCGAAGCCGCTGCGCATCGTCGTGCCCTTCCCGCCCGGCGGCGGCGCGGATGCGCTCGCGCGCCTGATGGCGCCGAAGCTGACCGAGCTGTGGAAGCAGCAGGTGATCGTCGAGAACAAGCCTGGCGCGAGCGGACATATCGGCGCCGATCTCGTGGCGCATTCGCCAGCCGACGGCTACACGCTGCTCATGAGCTCGACCGCCTCGCTCACCGAGAAGAACGTGGGCGAGTTCGCGCCGGTGACGCTGGTATCGGCCTCGCCTTACGTCGTAACCACCAACCCGAAAGTGCAGGCGGCCAATATTCGCGAGCTCATCGCGCTCGCCAAGGCGAATCCCGGCAAGCTGAGCTACGGTTCCTCCGGCACCGGCGCCGCGTCGCATCTCTCGGCGGAGCTTTTCAAGTCGATGGCGCGCATCGATCTGTTGCACGTGCCTTACAAGGGAACCGGGCAGGCGCTCACCGATCTCCTCGCCGGCCAGGTCGACCTGATGTTCGCGCCCGCGCAGACGGTGCTCTCGCACGTAAGAGCGGGGAAGCTCAAGGCGCTTGCCACGACCGGCGAGAAGCGCGCAAGCGCGCTGCCCGAATTGCCGACGGTGGCCGAATCCGGATTGCCGGGCTACGCCGCGGTCGGCTGGTTCGGCTTGCTCGCGCCCGCCGCGACGCCGAAACCGGTCGTGGCGCAACTCGGCCGCGATGCAAACCGCGTCTTAGGCGAGCGCGAAGTACGCGAAAGGATGGAAACGCTCGGCGCGGAGCCGGCGGGAAACAGTCCGGAGGAGTTTGCGCGCTTCATCCGCAACGACCAGGCCAAGTGGGCGAAACTCGCGCGCGAGGCGGGCATCAAGCCCGAATGAAAAGGGCCGGATCCAGCTGGGGTCCGGCCCCGATTTACTTGCTGCTTGCTTACAGCGGGGGCATTCTCGGCCCGCCGCGTCCGCGGTAGCCCATCACGAGCGACACGACGAACGCGATCAGGAAGAGGAAGAACAGGACTTTTGCGATCCCCACGGCGGTGCCGGCGAGGCCGGTGAAACCGAAGATCGCCGCGATGATCGCGAAGATGAAAAACCCAATCGCCCAGCTAAGCATAGAGCCTCCAACGGTTGGATAGAAACAACCCGTTGGTGCAATTGGCGTGCCGGCTTACGGCAGCGTGGCTTCGATCTGCTCGCAGGCGAGCGGCTGCGGCTCGGCCGCGAGCAGCGCTTCCTCGCTGGCATCGATTTCGATTTCCTCATCGCCTTCATCGGCGAGCGGCACCGCCGGCTTGCCGTACGGCGTCATGAGGCCGAGGATGCGCAGGTCGTCCTTGGTGATCGGATGGAGTGGTCCGAGCCAGCTCAGGAACTGCGCGAGATGCGCGATGCGCTCGGGATGCGCGCACGCGGCGCTCGCGCTGGGATCGAAGGCGCTGCCGCTTTGCTTGCGCGCCACGCGGTCCGGGATCAGCGAGAGGGTGCGGGAAACGAGGGCGGCGTTCATGTTGTCCTCTCCTAGTAGAAGCGAGAGCGAGCGTAGCCAGCACGCGCCGCGTTGCCTAGCGCAAATTACCGCGTCGATTTAGAACCGAAAAGCTACGCGCTGTCGCCCGCAAGCGTCAGGTGCCCCCCGACGCGGCAGAAATATTGCTCAGTTGCACTGCACGATGAGTGCGTTGCGCATTGCATTGATTGCATTTTTCCTCAGCGGCGGCGCGCTGGCGCAGACCCCGGGCATGGGCGAGACGCGTCCCACGGTTCCCGGCTCGCGCGACGGCAGCGGGCCTGCGGACGCCGCGATCAAGGGCGGCTCGATGAAGGAGCGCGACCCGGCGGTCGAGCCCGGCAAGCGCGAGGCCGATTCCGATCGCGCGATCAGCCGCTGCAACCAGCTCTCCGGTACGCTGCGCGAGGACTGCCTGCGCCAGGAGCGCAACGCCGGGGCCGGCGGGACGCGCCCGAGCGAACCCGCGACCGCGCCACCCCCGCAAAACCCGCGCTAGTAAACTTGCGGCCCATGGCGGTGCTGCGCATCGCGAAGATGGGCAATCCCGTGCTCCTGCGCAAGGCGGAGCCCGTGGCCGATCCCACCTCGCCCGAGATCAAACGGCTTGCGGCCGATATGCAGGAGACGCTCGAGGACATCGGCGCGAGCGGCCTCGCCGCGCCGCAGGTGTTCGTAGCGAAGCGCGTGGTGGTCTACCGCATCATCGCTTCGCGCATCCCCGAGGGCTCAGGCCTCGTGCCGCGGCCCTGGACGGTGATGGTCAACCCGGTCATCACCCCGAAGCGCGAGCAGAAAACCCCAGTGTGGGAACGCTGCCTGTCCATCCCCGGCCTGCACGGCAAGGTGCCGCGTTACCTGGACATCAGCATCAGCTACCAGGACCTGGACGGGCGGCGCCACCATCACGACGCGTACAGCTCGTGGGCGGCGCTGCTGCAGCACGAGTGCGACCACCTCGACGGCATTGTCTTTCCGATGCGCATGACGGACCTTTCGCTCCTCGCCTATAACGACGAGCCCGGACCGCTCGCGCGCGAGGTGGCTGCGAATCCTGCGGGGATAGACCCGCTGTTCATCGACCTGGTGGAGCGCTGGCCGGGACGCAGCCGCTGGTTCAATACCTGAAAAAGGGGGCAGAGCAATTTTCCGGTAACACTTGTTTCAGGAAATTTGCTCTGACCCCTTTTTCTTACTTTGCGAATACCAGCGACGGCAGCCAGGTCGATAGCGCCGGGAAGAACATGTAGATCAGCAGCACGACGATGAACGCCGGATAGAAGCGCATCGTCGCGATCGTCACGGCCTCGAGCTTGAGGCGCGTCACCGCGCACACGGCGAACAGGCCGAGCCCGACCGGCGGGTGCACGATGCCGAGCAGCAGCGCGTAGGTCAGCACCACGCCGAAGTGGATCGGGTCGATGCCGAACTTCATCACCAGCGGGCCGAACAGCGGGATGCCGATCAGCATCGCCGGCACCGTTTCCATGAAGCAACCGAGCACCAGCAACGCGAGCGTCACGAGGCAAAGGATCGCGTACTTGTTGTCGGTCAAGCCGCCGAGCGAGCGCGCGAGCTGCTCGGCGACCTGCTCGGAGGTGATGACGAAGGACATCACGCTGCCGATGCCGGTGAGAAACATGATGAGCGCGGTGGTGCGCGCCGTGCTGGTGAAAGCTTCGCGCAGCGACGTCCAGTTGATCTCGCCGTAGAACAGCCCCAGGAGCAGCGCGTAGAGCACCGCCAGCACGCTCGCCTCGGTGGGCGTCACGAGCCCGGTGATCATGCTGCGCAGGATCACCACCGGCGTAAGGAGCGCCGGCAGCCCGCGCCAGAACGCGCGCCGGATCTCGGCCCAGCTCGAGCGCCGCGGCGGCGGCACCTTCTCCCAGCCGGTCTTGGCGAGCACGTAGTTGTTCGCAAGCAGCACCGCCGCCATCGCGAGGCCGGGCAGCACGCCGGCGACGAAGAGATGACCCACCGACACGTTCATCATCACCGCGTAGATGATGAACATGATCGAAGGCGGGATGATCGGGGCGAGGAGCGACGAGGCGACGGTGAGCGACGCGGCGAACTCGGCCCGGTAGCCCGCGCGCTTCATCGCCTCGATCTGCATGGTGCCGAGGCCGGCGATGTCGGCGAGCGCCGAACCCGAGATGCCGGCGAACACCACGCTCGAGAGCACCGTCACCTGCGCGAGCCCCGCGGTCACCGCGCCCACCAGCGATTCGATGAATTCGAAGATGCGCCGCGTGAGGCCGAAGCGGTTCATCAGGTTGCCGGCGAGGATGAAGAACGGGATCGCCAGCAGCGGCACGCTCCTCACGTCGTGCAGCATGTACCGCGGGAACGTACTGAGCGGCGCGTCGATCAGCGCGAGCCCGAGGAAGGCGCCGATGCCCATGGCGGCGCACACCGGCACGCCGAGCGCGGCGAGGCCGAGGAATACCCCGATCATCCAGCCCGTAGCCATCCTATATGCCCATCTAGGTGAGGATGCCGGCGCGCTCGTCCACGACTTCGATGCCGCGCAGCTGCCAGTAGAGATAGATGAGCTCGGTGAGCACGATGTCCGCGCAGCCCGCCGCGAGCGGCGCGAGCAGCACCCATTCCGGCCAGCCGAGCACCGGCGTCTCGAACAGCGCCGCGAACTGCGCGCTGCGCAGCGCGAACCAGGCGACCAGCGCCTGGAAAGCGAGCACCACTACGCGAACAGCGATCGCCAGGACCCGCTTGCCGCGCGCGCCGAGCAGGCGCGAGAAGAGCTCGATGCGGATGTACTCGCGGTCCTTCGCGATCAGCGCGTAGCAGAAGAAGTACAGCGTCATCGCCAGGATGATCGAAAGCTCCTGCACCCAGTTGAGCCCGCGGGTGAAGAGCACGCGATGGCCGATCTCGGCCGCGTTGATCGCGACCATCGCCGCCAACGTGAGAACGGCGATCCATTGGATCGCCGTCCTCGACCAGCTCAGGTACAGCCTTATTTGAGGGCCTTCGCCTTGGCCGCGAGGCCTTTCGGAATCACGCCTTCGGCCTCGAGCTTCACCAGCACGCCCTCGGCCTGCTTGCGCCACGGCCCGAGGTCGGGCTCGAGGACGGTGACGCCGAACTCCTTCTGGGCCTTGGCCTTCTTGTCGGTGAAGCCGCGCTCGGACTCATTGGCATAGGCCTGGCCGCCGACCTTCGCCGCCTGGTGCAGCCACTGGCGCTGCTGCGGCGTGAGGCTCTGGTACTTCTTCTCGTTCATCATCACATTGACGATCTGGTAGTACTCGTCGGTGCGCGTCCAGAACTTGGCCACCTCGGCGTTCTTCTGGTCGTAGGCGATGCCGATGGTCTCGGGGCCGCCCTCGATGATGCCCTGCTTGAA
>DASXRW010000194.1:0-7767 GCA_036506355.1 Burkholderiales bacterium | reverse complement strand
AACGAGTTCGGCCTCGAGATCGGCGCCGGCCTCGGGCCGCTCAAGGGCAAGATCTGGCGCTTCGGCCTGATGGGCTACAGCTGCCGCCCGGACAACGTGATGCTGTGTCTCTCCGCGCTTGGCTCGGTGCTCTCCGACATGGGCCTCGCCGTGCACGTCGGCGACGCGGAAGCCGCCGCGCATGGCGCGTACGCGCAGATGCACGTCAAGGACGCGCAGCGCAAGAAGCGCGCCGCCTAACCTACGTTCGTTGTGCTTTCACTTCTACGGGTTCGGAAGGAACCGGTATGTACGTACCCCAACATTTTGAAGAAACGCGAGTCGAAGAGCTGCATTAGATGCCAAGTCGGGCGAGCGTGGGAAGCTTCTTGCGCATGTCGCTCGTGCAAATTCCGTATGGAAAGAAATCAAAGATGGCGATGAAGCTTTGGTCATCTTTCGTGCCGGAGATGCCTACATTTCCCCAAACTGGTACCCGAGCAAGCACGAGCTCCATCGACAAGTACCGACGTGGAATTACCGAGTCGTCCACGTACGCGGAAAGGTCAAGATCCGCGATGATGAAAAATTCGTCCGCGGTGTCGTGGCCCGCCTCACACGCGCTCATGAAAGCCGAACTGGCGCTGAAAAGCCCTGGCGAATGACCGATTCGGCGAAGGAGTATATCGACCAGATGCTGACCGCCATTGTTGGTGTCGAAATCGAGATCACCAAAATCGTCGGCAAATGGAAGCTAAGTCAAAACCGAGAAGAGCGAGATCGCCTCAACGCCGCCGAAGAGCTGCGCGAGCGCGATGAAGAAGCAATTTCCAGCGCCATGCTCCACGCTAGGGTCAGCAGCAGCTGATTCCGGGGAGTTCGGGCTCTGTCCCGGAATTCCGGGAATTGCGGCCTTGACCCCGAACTGAGCTTGGACACACTGACGCATGCGCTTTCGGGCGCGCTGCTCGCGCGTGCGACGGCGGCGAAGGATGCGCCGCCGGGCTCGATTCCGCGCCGAATTGCAGCCGGCTTTTTTGCGTGCGCAGCGCCGGATCTCGATTTCGTCGCTGGCTTTGCCGGCCCGGTCGAGTATCTGCTGAATCATCGCGGCATCACGCATTCGCTCGTGCTGCTGCCGGTCTGGGCACTTGGCGTCGCGTGGCTGCTGGCGAAGATGCTGCGCGAGCCGGGTGGCTGGCGCGCGCTCTATGCCATCACGTCGCTCAGCATCGGCGCGCACATCGCGGCCGACGTGATCACCAGCTACGGCACCATGGTGCTTGCGCCGTTTTCCGACTGGCGCGCCGGCATCGGCACGACCTTCATCATCGATCTGTGGTTCACCGGCATCATCGTCGCCGGGCTGATCGCCTCGGCGATCGGCTACCGCTCACGCTGGCCGGCCGTTGGGGCGCTGGCCATCCTGGTCGCGTATGTCGGGTTCCAATACCTGCAGCGCGAGCACGCGCTCGAGTTCGCGGCCCGCCATGCCAGGCCGGGCACGCACATCGATGCGCAGCCGCGGCCGGTGTCGCCTTTCAACTGGACGGTGTTCGTGAGCGACGACGAGGCGCACGAGTTCGCGCATATCAACCTGGTGCGCGCGGTGCCCAGGCGCTATCAACCGGGCGACGGCTTCATCGCGCGCATCGATTCACCTTACATGCCGGTCGACAAGGCGATTTGGGTACGGCGGATGCGCTATGGCGAGGTCAATACCGAGATCGGAAAGGAAGCGTGGAACGCGCCGGCGCTCGGCTTCTTCCGCTGGTTCGCGGCGCAGCCGGCGTTCGATGGTACGAGCGACGGCGGCAGCTGCGTGTGGTTCGTCGACCTGCGCTTCGTCACGCCCGGCCGCGATCTCACGCCTTTTCAGTTCGGCGCTTGCCGCGAGTCCGGGACGTGGCGCGGCTACGAGCGCGCCGGGCCGGCGTCGAAGATCCTGCTGCGCTGAGGTGTCTGGCGATGAAGCCGAGCACCGCCTCGTACCACACGACGATGTTGCGCGGCTTGAGGATCCAGTGGTTCTCGTCCGGGAACACCAGGAGCTCGCTCGGCACCGCGTGGTATTGCAGCGCTTCGAAAAGGTTCAGCCCCTCGTTCACCGGGCAGCGGTAATCCTTCTCGCCGTGGATGATGAGCGTTGGTGACTTCCAGTTGCGCACGTGGCGGACGGGCGCATAGCGGTCGAATTGCTCAGGGTCGGCGTACGGGTTCTCGCCGCCCATCTCGAGATACCACCATGCCGGGTGATCGGTGACGCCCGTGAACTGCGCCATCGTGAAGACGCTCGCGTGCGTGATGAGGCAGGCGAAGCGCTCGGTCTGCGTGCCGATCCAGTTCGTCATGTAGCCGCCGAACGAGCCGCCCATCGCCATCGTGCGCGCGGGGTCGATGTCAGGGCGCGCGCACAGCGCATCGGCGACCGCCATCAGGTCGCGGTAGCACTGCGCGCCCCAGACGTTGCCCCAGATGGCCTGGATGAAGTCCTGGCCGAAGCCGGTCGAGCCGCGCGGATTCGGCAGCGCCACCGCATAGCCCTGCGCGACGAGCAGCAGCGGGTTCCAGCGCCAGTGCCAGCCGTCGCCGTGCATGCCGATCGGCCCGCCGTGGATCCAGAAGGCGAGCGGCGGGGGACCTGAGGCAGCCTTCGGCTTCACGAGAAGGCTCTGGATAGGCGTGCCGTCGGTCGAGCGGGTGCTGAAGCTCTCGACCGCGGCCCACTTCGACGCCTCGGCGAAGCCCGACAGCCGCGCCAGCGGCCTCGGCGCCGAATCAGGTTTTCCTGAGAGGAGACAGCATTCCGGCGCATCCAGCAGAGTGGAGCGCACGACGGCGATGCGCCCGTCTGCGAGCACCGTTGCGTGGTCGTGCGCGCCGCCCGCGGCGCGCGCGCTCAGCCGCTCGACCTTGCCCGAGTCGACGGCGATGGCGAACACCGGCTTGTAGCCCTCGTCGTCCGCCGCGACGATCAGCTTCCGGCCATCGGCGCTCCAGGCGCCGATCTGCGGCCAGCGGTCCCAGCGCTCGGCCACGCGGCGCGCCTTGCCCGTCGCGGTGTCGAAGAGCGTAAGGACGGGGCGGAACGCGATCTTCGGGCTGCGCTCGCCGCGCGTGATGGCGAGCTGCCGGCCGTCGGGAGAAAAGGCGAGCCCCTCGTAGAACACGCCGTCGGCGGCGCCGAGCACGCGGGCTGCGCGCGTTTCCAGATCCACCAGCAGAATCACCACGTCGAGCTCGCGGTCCTTGCCCGGTCGGCGGCTCAGCGCGGCGGCGCGCTGCCCGTCCTCCGACACGTCGAGCTCGGGCTCGATCGCGAACTCGCGCCGCGCATCGGGCGTCAAGTCGACGCGGTTCTTGCCCGAGGCGTCGCAGGCGATGAGGTGCGTGCAGGGAAGCTCCGGATTCTCGTGCAGCCAGTGGTCCCAGTGGCGCACCGGCTGCGCGGTGAAGCAGCGCGCGCTAGGGCCGTGCTTCGCGCGCTGGCTCGCCGTTTCGCGCTGCTTGTCGTGCTCGACGCCGGCGATGACGGGCGCGAAGAGGCACAGGCGGTCCGCGCGCTTCGCGAAGCGGAACGACTCGACGCCGAGCGGCTCGTCGGTGATCTGGCGGGGCTCGCCGCCTTCCGCCGGGAGCAGCCACACCTGCATGCGCTTCTCCGCTTCCTCGTCGGGCTTGATCTCGTTCGGCTGCCGGTTGGAGAGAAAGCCGAGCGCGCCGTCGTGGCGGAAGCAGGGCGCCGTATCCTTGCATTCCCCGCGCGTGAGCTGGACCGCCGAACCGCCGTCGGTCGGCACCTTCCAGAGGTCGCTCACGTATTTCGCGCCGTCGCCGTCGAGCCGCTGCACCGACACCGCGAGCCATTTGCCGTCGGGCGAGGCGGCGATCTCGGACACGCGCTTAAGCTGAATATGCTGGGCCACGGTGTAGGTCATCGTTTTTTCTTTCTGGCGCGCAATGCTGCGCCGAGCGCTTCGCGCGCCCAGCTGATGGCCGCCTCGGGCGATTCGAGTGCTTCAGGCGGCGCACGATAGTAGTTGATCGAGGGGCGCTTGTTCCAGACGAACGGCTTCAAGCCGGCCTCGAGGAAGCGCGGGCGACTCTGCGCGTCGGCCTTCAGGTACAGCACGTCCTTTAGTACGAAGGCAAAGAAAACGCCGCCGCAGTAGAAGCCGTGGCCGCCGAACATGGGCTTGGTCTTCAGGGGACCAAGGCTGGCGAACAGCCCGGTCAGGTGCGCGACGAACTCCCGGCTCATCGCCCCTGCATCACCTCGCGCAACGCGTGGAGCAGATCGATGCTCGCATCGATCTCGTCGCGGTTGATCGACACGCTCTCGACGTTCACGCCGAGCGGTATCTGATCGGCGTAAGGCTCCTGCAGGATGCGGCGCAGGTTATCGCGGCAGATCTCGATCGACTTGGCGAGCGGATTTGCCGCGCCGAGGATCGCGCGTTCGGTGTCTGGCGCGACGTTGACGCCGAGCCAGCGCATGAACGCCATGGTTTTTTCCCGCCCGCACGGCGCGAACGTCAGCACTACCCGCCGCGGAGGCACGCCCGCGCCGCGGCAGTCGCGCAGGTAGTCGCGCAGCAGGCGCTGCGTCGGCGGCGCTGAATACACGGCCTGCGAGATGAAGTAGCTACAGCCCTCGACTGCCTTGGCAAGCAGCCGCGCCGCTTCGCTGCGCTCGTCGTTGTGGCGCTCGGCGATGACGACGCCGCCCACGGTGAAGCGCGCCGGATGCTCAGCGGCGACGCGCACCGCGCGGGAAAGCGCGAGCGGATATTTGATGCCGGAGGTCGGGCGTCCGACGACCGAAACCAGGCGCAGATCGGCCTGCGCCGATTCGACGAGCCAGGTCTGCCAGGCCGCTTCGTCCATGTTGCCGAGCGCCTTGTAGGTGATCGGCGCAAGGCCGGTGCGGCTGCGCAGCAGTGCCGAGTACTCGCGCGGATCGAGCGTGCCGGTAAACGGAAACGGCCGCGGCTGGCTCGTGCGTCCCGACTCGTCCTGGATGTCGTAGACGACGATGCCGTCGACCGGGAGGCCGCGCAGGCGCGCCGCGAGCTTGTCGGCGGCGTCCTCGACCTGCCGGCGCTCGGCGCCCGCGCGCGGCGGCGTGGTGCCGTAGAGGAAGACCGGCTCGCGCGGATCAGCGAGCCGGGATTTTAGTGAACTGAGTAGATCCATCTACAAAGGGCCTGAGCGCGGCATACACCGTGCGGTTCACCGGCGCGTCGAGCCCGGCTTGCGCGCTCATGCGCGCGACGGCGCCGCAGAGCCACGGCGCTTCCAGCCGATTGCCGGCCTCGAGGTCGTGCAGGAGCGAAGGCCGCATCTCGTGTGGCAGGGTCTCGGCGAAGGCGAGCTGCTTCTCGACGAAGTCGTCGGGCAATTTGACGCCGCGTGCGCGCCCGAGGCGCCAGGTCTCGCGCATCGCCTGCTCGAAGGCCCAGCGTAGCTCCGGGTCGCTGCGCACCACGCCGAGCGGCGCGCGTGACACCGTGCTTGCGCTGGAGAGGGCGACCAGGAAGACGAACTTCTCCCAGTTGACGAGCACGATGTCGTCGACCAGCTCGGCCATGATGCCGGCCTCCTGGCAGGCGCGGAGAAACCTCTCCGCCGCCGGCCGCTGCGACGGCCGCACGGCGCCGAAGCGCAGGCGCGCCATGGTGCCGGTGTGCTCGATGACGCCGGGCGCGGAGATGCGCGTGCCGATGTACGCCGAGCCGCCCATGATGGATTCTTCCGGAAGAGTCTTCTTCAGGCGCTCGATCGACTCGACCCCGTTCTGGAACGGGATCACGTGCCCGCCTTGCGCCATGAGCGGGCGCAGCTGCTCCGCCGCCGCATCGGTATCCCAGAGCTTGACCGCGAAGGTCACGATGTCGACCGGCCCGATCTCCGCGGGATTGTCGGTCGCGCGCACCGGCTTGATGTGCGCATTGCCGAGCGCGCTGGTGACCTTCAGTCCCTGCTCGCGCATGGCGGCAAGATGCTTGCCGCGCGCGATGAAGTGCACCTCGTTGCCGGCCGCGGCGAGGCGGGCGCCGAAGTAGCCGCCGACGCCGCCCGAGCCGAAGATGGCTATGCGCACTTAGTACCGGTAGTGGTCCGACTTGTACGGCCCGCTCTTCGGCACGCCGATGTAGCGCGCCTGCTCCTCCGAGAGCTCGGTGAGCTGCGCGTTCAGCTTCTGGAGCTGCAGGCGCGCCACCTTCTCGTCGAGCGCCTTCGGCAGGATGTAGACGCCGATCGGATAGTTCTTGTTGTTGGTGAAGAGCTCGATCTGCGCGAGCACCTGGTTGGCGAACGAGGAGCTCATCACGTACGAGGGGTGGCCGGTGGCGCAGCCGAGGTTCACCAGGCGTCCTTCCGCCAGCATGATGATCCGTTTACCGTCGGGGAAGATGATGTGGTCGACCTGCGGCTTGATGTTCTCCCACTTGTATTGCTTGAGGCTCGCGATGTCGATCTCGTTGTCGAGGTGCCCGATGTTGCACACGATGGCGTTGTTCTTCATGCGCTTCATGTGCTCGTGGCTGATCACCTTGAAGTTGCCGGTTGCGGTGACGAAGATGTCGGCCTTCTCCGCGGCGTAGTCCATCGTCACCACGCGGTAGCCTTCCATTGCCGCCTGCAGCGCACAGATCGGGTCGATCTCGGTGACCCAGACTTGCGCCTGCAGCCCGCGCAGCGCCTGCGCGCAGCCCTTGCCGACCTCGCCGTAGCCGGCCACCATCGCCACCTTGCCCGCGATCATCACGTCGGTCGCGCGCTTGATGCCGTCGACCAGCGACTCGCGGCAGCCGTAGATGTTGTCGAACTTCGACTTCGTCACCGAGTCGTTGACGTTGATCGCCGGGAAGAGCAGGCGCTTGTCCTTCGCCATCTGGTAGAGCCGGTGCACGCCGGTGGTGGTCTCCTCGGTCACGCCCTTGATGTCCTTCGCCCTCTCGGCATACCACGAAGGGTTGCGCTTCTTGATTGCGGCGAAGAGGTACTGCTCCTCCTCGCTCTTCGGATCGGAGATGAGCGACGGGTCTTTCTGCGCCCGCTGGCCGAGATGCACGAGCAGCGTGGCGTCGCCGCCGTCGTCGAGGATCATGTTCGGCCCGCGGCCCGCATTTCCTCCATTGGCAAACTCGAAGATCTTGTGCGTGAACTCCCAGTACTCCTCGAGCGATTCGCCCTTGTAGGCGAACACCGGCGTGCCTCCGGCCGCAATGGCGGCGGCGGCGTGGTCCTGGGTCGAGAAGATGTTGCACGATGCCCAGCGCACCTCCGCGCCGAGCGCCTTCAGCGTCTCGATCAGCACCGCGGTCTGAATCGTCATGTGGAGCGAGCCGGCGATGCGCGCGCCTTTTAGAGGCTGCCCGGCCGCATATTCGGCGCGGATCGCCATCAGCGCCGGCATCTCGGACTCGGCGATGGCCATCTCCTTGCGGCCCCAGTCGGCGAGCGACAGGTCGGCGACGCGGAAATCGTGGAACTTCGAATCGGCTGCTTTCATTAACTACCTCCAGAAAGACAAAGCGCCCGCACCGTTTCCGATGCGAGCGCCGTTGAATTTAGCTGAGCCTGACCCCGGGGCCTCTATTGAGGCTGGGACGCAACGCTCCTCAGCGGGGCGCATTCTAACCGGTCCTATTTCCTTTTTCTACCCGGCCAAAGCCTGCATCCTCGGGCCGTGGCGACCTCCATCGTGGCGAGTGTGGTTTTCCTGCGTATCCAGGATTTTGCCCGGCGTCCGGCGAGCGAGCAGGCGCGCCTGCGCGCGCA
>DASXRW010000193.1:0-2334 GCA_036506355.1 Burkholderiales bacterium | reverse complement strand
GCTGAAGTTCGAGAAGGCGGGCGAGGTGAAGGTCGATGTGATGGTGCAGTCGGCGAAGGACGAGCCGATGCGGCACGACATGAAGCACTGAGCGGTCTTCACCGCGCCAGCGACTTCATTGCCAGCTTGATCCCGTCGCTCACGCCCACATCGTTCGGCAGGCTCTTCATCGCTGCCGCCGCCTCCCGGTCGTTGTAGCCCAGCGCCAGCAGCGCCTGCAGGATGTCGCCTCCGCTGCTGGTGGCCACGGCCGCCGGCGTGGCGAGCGCGTCGCCCAGCTTGCCCTTCAGCTCGAGCAGCAGCCGCTCGGCGGTCTTCTTGCCGATGCCGGGGATCCTGACCAGCCGCCCGGCGTCCTGCAGCGCCACCGCCTGCGCGAGATCGCCGACCGACATGCCCGAGAGCACAGCGAGCGCGGTGCGCGCGCCGATGCCGGAGATGCGGATCAGCTGGCGGAACAACGCGCGCTCCTCGCCGGTGGCGAAGCCGTACAGATTGTGCGCGTCCTCGCGCACCACGAGATGCGTGTAGAGCATCACCGCCTCGCCGGTCGCCGGCAGCGCGTAGAAGGTGCTCATCGGCACGTCGAGCTCGTAGGCGACGCCACCGACATCGACCAGCACCTGCGGCGGATTCTTGGCGGCGAGCTTGCCGGAGAGCCGCCCGATCAGACGAGCCTGCCTTTGCGCATGCGCAGGCCGCGCAGCGGAAGCTCGCCCAGCCTCGCGCCGTGGGCATGGCAGATCGCGCAGGCGAGCGCATCGGCGGCGTCGGCCGAGGGCTCGCCCGGCAGGCCAAGGAGGCGCCGCACCATGTGCTGCACCTGCTCCTTGGCGGCGTGGCCATTGCCGACCACCGACTGCTTCACCTGCAGCGCGGTGTACTCGGCGACCGGCAGACCGGCGATGACCGCGGCGCAGATTGCGGTGCCGCGCGCCTGGCCGAGCGCGAGCGTCGATTGCGGATTGACGTTCACGAATACCTTCTCCACCGCCACCTCGAGCGGCGCGTGGGCGGTGATGACCTCGCGCAATCCATCCAGGATGGTCTTGAGGCGCGCGGCGAGATCGCCTTGGCCCGATTTCACGCAGCCGCTCGTCACGTAGACCAGCCTGCCGGCGCGCACCTCGATCACGCCGAAGCCCGTGAGCCTCAGCCCAGGATCGATGCCGAGAATGCGCAGAGAAATATTCCCATTTGTCAGTCGATCACCGCCGTGGTGTACACGTTCTGCACGTCGTCGAGATTCTCCAGCGCCTCGAGCAGCCGCTGCAGCCGCGCGCTCTCGTCGCCAGGTAGCGCGCTCTCGGCAGTCGGCTTCATCGTGACCTCGGCGAGCTCGGCCTTGAGGCCCGCCTTGTCGAGCGCGGCCTTGACCGCATGGAAGTCTGCCGGCGCGCAGGTCAGCTCGATCGAGCCGTCGTCGTTCTTCACCACGTCCTCCGCGCCTGCGTCGAGCGCCGCCTCCATGACGCGGTCTTCGCTAGTGCCCGGAGCGAAGACGAACTGGCCGACGTGGTGAAAGAGGTACGACACCGAGCCGTCCGAGCCGAGGTTGCCGCCGTTCTTGGTGAAGGCGTGGCGCACTTCGGCGACCGTGCGCGTGCGGTTATCGGTGAGGCAGTCAACCAGCACCGCCGCGCCGCCCGGGCCGTAGCCTTCGTAGCGCGCCTCTTCGTACGAGACGCCATCGAGCTGGCCGGCGCCGCGCTTGATGGCGTTTTGCACGCTGTCCTTCGTCATGTTCGCTTCGCGCGCCTTGTCCATGGCGAGGCGCAGGCGCGGATTGGCGTTCTGGTCGGCGCCGCCGAGCTTGGCCGCCACGGTGATTTCCTTGATGAGCCGCGTGAACACCTTGCCCTTCTTCGCATCCGCGGCCGCCTTGCGGTGCTTGATGTTCGCCCATTTGCTGTGACCGGCCATGTCATAATTTTACCGTCATGACCGCGCCGCTCCTCGTAGCGAAGAACCAGAAAACGGCGCTGGTCCTGCTGCCGGCGCTCGCCAACCGCCACGGCCTCATCGCCGGCGCGACCGGCACCGGAAAATCCGTCACCTTGCAGACGCTCGCGCAGGGCTTTTCCTCGATCGGCGTGCCGGTATTCATGGCCGACGTGAAGGGCGACCTCGCCGGACTGGCGAAATCCGGCGGATCGAACGCGAAAATCGCCGAGCGCGCCAGGAGCCTGAAAATCCCGCTCCAGTACGCGGCCTGTCCGGTCGTGTTCTGGGACGTGTTCGGCAAGAGCGGCCACCCGGTGCGCGCGACCATCTCCGACATGGGTCCGCTGCTGCTCGCGCGCATGCTGGACCTGAACGACACGCAGGAGGGTG
>DASXRW010000192.1:0-3248 GCA_036506355.1 Burkholderiales bacterium | reverse complement strand
GCGTTCCCGCTGCACACCAACCTCGGCCCGGGCTCGGGGCTGCAGAACAAGCGCAAGCCCTACGAGTTCAACTATGGGCTCGGCGCCTACCGCCTGGCGAGCGAGGCGGCCAACACCGGGCGCTGGGACGGCGAGATCCCGCTGCAGGACAAGGCGCAATACCGCGACCCGGAAGTGCCGAAGGCCTTCTGGGAGGAATGTATGGCCTCGGACCCGACCAGCAAGACGCGCAACCCGCCGGCGCTGCGCGCGCCGAACGGCGTGCTCGAGGACACGTTCATGCAGGCGACCGGGCGGCGCATCTGGAACGCCTCGTCGATCTACGTGCCGGTGCTGGTGATCGCCGGCGAGTACGACACCTGGTCCTTTCCGGAGGACCGGGAGGGGCTGATGCGCGACCTCACCAATGCGCCGGCGAAGAAGAGCGTCCTCATCAAGGACGCCACGCACTTCGTGCTGTTCGAAAAGCCGCGCATGGAGTTCTTCAACGAGGTGCTGAAGTTCCTGAAAGAGTAGGTCGCTGGAATGCGGCGCGCCGCCGCGGTGCTTTCGATGGCGTACGAGCAGCTCGAAAAGTAGGACTACTGCCGCTCGGCCTGCTGGATGCGGTTCTCGAGCTGCTCGGCTTCGCGGGTCAGCGCCTCGAGCTTCTCGACTTCGTTGGCGCGTGCCCGCGGATTGGGGATGCCTTCGGTCAGCGCCTGCTTCGAGCGCGCGATCTCGCGGTTCACCTCGTCCAGCCGCCGGTGCAGCTCGTGCAGTTCGCGGCCACGGTTGTACCCGGCGAGGAAGTTGTTCCCGGCCGGCTGCGGACAGCCAGCCGCATAGCCATGCCCCGCGCGGCCCTCGGAAAAGCCGCGCTCATAGGTGCAGAACGATTTCAGGCCTTCGTTGCGTCCGGCGACGTAGCGCTGGCTGTCGGGCATCACGTTGTGCTTCGCGCACGCGCGGCGATGATCACCCAGCCGCTCGACCGCGCGGCCGCGCGCGCCGTCCTCGAGGCCGATCGCGTACCAGTCGGCGTGCACGCATTCGTCCTTGTCCAGGCTCGCGCACGCCGCGACCAGCAGCAAAATGGGGACAGTCCCTATTTTTCCCATTTAGAAGCGGTACCCGAGACCGACGCTCGCATAGGCACCCGAACGGCGCTCGACGATTGCGCTACGCGCCGCATCGTCG
Organism: Burkholderiales bacterium; assembly: GCA_036506355.1. Lineage (GTDB taxonomy): Bacteria > Pseudomonadota > Gammaproteobacteria > Burkholderiales > SG8-39 > SCGC-AG-212-J23. The sequence goes on along the minus strand of DASXRW010000192.1, from coordinate 2,069 downwards.
CTCAGGCGCCGGTATTCGACGCTGCCGACCAGCATCCAGCGCCGCAGGAGGTCGTACGACCAGAGCGCGCCGAGGCTCGCGAAGAGCAGCCCGCTATCGCGCACGCCGTAATAGGCCTCGAAGGATTTCGTGCTGGCCCACGTGGCCTGCGCGAACACCCCGGCGCCGAAGCCGTGGCCTTGATAGACGCCGAGCGTGGCGCGGGTGTCAAGCTGTGTGCCGCGATCGCTATCGAGAAACTGGCGCAGGCGCACGAGCGCATTCAGCGGTGCCGGGCCGACGGTCGTATCCCACTCGGCGTGCACGCCGATCGAAGCGCCTGGATCATCGTCGCGCGGACCCTGCTCGTACGCGAGCTGGGCACCGATATCGAAACCGGAGCGCAGGTTCCAGCGCGCGCCGCCTTCGAGGATGCCCTGCGTGGTACGCGCGAACCACGGCCGGCCGTAGTAGCGCACCACGGGAATGAGATCGACGGTGCGATCGGCCGAGCCGTCGAACTTCGGTCGCGTGCGAACGCCGGCGCCGAGCAGCGCATAGTCATCCTGTGCTGCTGCAACCATGGGCAGCGCGAGCAGGCCAAGGACAAGGAGGCGCATGGCGCGCTTTATAGCGTCCGCCGCCAGCGGAGCGCAATGCCGAAAGCCGCGCCCCACATCAGGTGATCGGCGACCTGCGGGAAGAAAAGCGGCGCGATCACCTTGAGGTCGAGGAGCGCGATCAGCACGGCGGCGACGAGCTTCGCAGTCGAGGTCTCGTGCGGCAGGAGCATCGCCCCCGCGGCGCGCGTGGCCTCGGTGACATCGCCGCCGGTGGCGAGCGCCCAGGCCGTGGAGGGCAGGCCGCTCAGGAGCGTCGCCGCGAGCCACGCGCGGACGAGGTCAGCGAAATTCCGGCGGCCGCTTGGCGATGAATGCGGCAATGCCTTCCCGAGCGTGCGGCGTGCGCGCTTGGTCGGCGATCGCCTGCGCTTCGAGCTCCATCTGCGTCTCGAGCGACTCGCTCGAGCTGTGGTGCAAGAGCCGCTTGGCGGCGCCGAGCGCGCGCGTCGCGCCGGCCGCGAGCTGCTTTGCCAGCGCCTGCGCCTCGCCCTGCAGCTCGGCGTCGGGCACCACCTTCGTGACGATGCCCCAGTCGAGCGCCTCGCGTGCCGTAAGCACGCGGTTCGTCAGCGCGAGCTCGAGCGCCCGGCGCACGCCGATGATGCGCGGCAGGAAATAGGTCGAGCCGCCATCGGGGCTCAAGCCCGCGCGCGTGTACGCGAGCGTGAACTTGGCCGACTCGGCGGCGAGCACGATGTCGGCGAAGAGGCAAAGGCTCATACCGGCGCCGCCCGCCGAGCCGTTCACCGCCGCGATCACCGGCGCATCCATGCGCACGAAGCGCGAGATCGCGGCGTGGAGATAGAGCGCCACTTCCTTGAGATGCGCGGGCAGGCGATCCTCCTGCGCAGCGAAGCTCTTCAGGTCGCCGCCGCCGGAGAACATCTTGCCCGCGCCGGTGAGGATGACGGCGCGCACTTGCGGATCCTCGCTCGCGCGGATCGACGCATGCATGAGATCGCGACCCATCTCCATGTTGAGCGCATTGGCCGCGTCGGGCCGGTTTAGCGTGATGCGCGCGACATGGTCCTTCACTTCGTAGAGCAGCGTGTTCATAGCGCCTCCCGCCACTATGATAGGCGCCATGCGCATTCTCCTCTGCATGCTTTTGTGCTTCCCGTTCGCCGCCGGTGCCCAATACAAATCGGATGAGCACGCGTTCCGCGTGGTGAAGCTGGTCGAAGGCCTGGACCATCCCTGGTCGCTCGCCTTCCTGCCCGACGGCCGCCTGCTCGTCACCGAGCGCTCCGGGCGGCTGAACCTGCTGTCGCCGGGTTTCAAACGCACCAACATCGAAGGCGTGCCGCGCGTCGCGGCGAGCGGGCAGGGCGGGTTGCTGGAGGTCGCGCTGCATCCGCGCTTCAGCGAGAACAGCATCATCTATCTGTCGTATGCCGGCCCCGGCGAGGGCGGCGTCGCCACCGAGCTCATGCGCGCCAGGCTCGGCGCCACGCGGCTCGAGGAGGC
>DASXRW010000191.1:0-25092 GCA_036506355.1 Burkholderiales bacterium | reverse complement strand
CTCGGGCGTGATCTCCTGGTAGGTGCAGGTCTTCAGGAACTTGCCGACCCACAGGCCGCCGGTGTAGCGCGCGGCGCCGAGCGTGGGCAGCGTGTGGTTGGTGCCGATCACCTTGTCGCCGTAGGAGACGTTGGTCTCGGGTCCGAGGAAGAGGGCGCCGTAATTGCGCATGTGCTCCAGGAAGTAGCGCGGCTCCTTGCAAAGAACCTCCACGTGCTCGGCCGCGACACGGTCGGCTTCCTTCACGGCTTCCTCGCGCGAGTCGACCAGGATGACCTCGCCGTAGTCGCGCCAGGCGACGCCGGCGACATCCGCGGTGGGCAGCACTTTCAACTGGCGCTCGATTTCAGCCGGGAGGGCGTCGGCAATCTTGCGCGAGCTCGTGATGCAAATCGCCGGGCTGGTCGGGCCGTGCTCGGCCTGGCCGAGGAGGTCGGTGGCGATCATCTCGACGTCGGCCGAGTCGTCGGCGATGACGAGGATTTCCGTGGGGCCGGCGAGGAGGTCGATGCCGACGCGGCCGTAGAGCTGGCGCTTGGCTTCCGCGACGTAGGCGTTGCCGGGGCCGCAGAGCATGTCGACCGGCTTCACGCTCTCGGTGCCCAGGCCCATGGCGGCGATCGCCTGGATGCCGCCCAGCACGCAGATCTCGTCGGCGCCGCCGAACACCATCGCGGCGATGGTCTCGGGATGCGGCGCGCCCTGATTGGGCGGCGTGCACGCGACGATGCGCGACACGCCCGCGGTTCGCGCGGTGACGATGCTCATGTGCGCGGAGGCGACCATCGGGTAGCGGCCGCCGGGCACGTAGCAGCCCACCGACTGGACGGGAATGTTCCGATGGCCCAGCTTGACGCCGGGGAGCGTCTCGACCTCGACGTCCTTCAGCGCGGCGCGCTGGTGCTCGGCGAAGCGGCGGATCTGGCTCTGTGCGAACTTGATGTCGGCGATGGTCGAAGGCGAGACCTTGGCGACGATGGCGTCGAGCTCGGCCGGCGAGAGCCGGAAGCTCGGCGGCGACCACTTGTCGTACTTCTCGGAGAGCTCGCGCACCGCGCGCTCGCCGCGCTGCTTCACGTCCTCGAGGATCGCCTCGACCGTCTGGCGGACCTTGCGGTCGAGGTCGTCGGTGATTTCCTGCGCAATGCGGCGCTTGAGGTAAACGGCCATGGCTGCTCCTCGTGTGGCTTAATCGGTGCCTGACCACGATTTTATGGCTTCGATCAGCAAAGAGGCGATCAACGAGCTGCCGATCCGGCGCTACGCGGGCGAGGTGCGCCTGGTGGCTAGTGCGCCGGACGCGGCGCGCGCGGCGGCGGATTTCGCGTCCGAGCGCGTGGTGGGCTTCGACACCGAGACGCGCCCGGCCTTCAAGGTCGGGCAGCGCTATCCGGCGGCGCTCGCGCAGGTGGCGACCGCGCGTGCGGTGTATCTCTTCCAGCTCCAGCGGATGGATTTCAGTGATGTGCTGGGCGCGCTGCTGGGCTCCAGCACGGTGAAGGCGGGCGTGGGCATCGGCGACGATCTCAAGCAGCTGCGCGAGCTCTTCGCGTTCACGCCCGCGGCGGTGTGCGACCTCGGCGCGCTCGCACGGCGCAAAGGCGTCGAGCGCTCTGGGGTGCGGGCGCTGGCGGCGCTGTTCCTGGGCTTGCGCATACCGAAGGGCACCAAAACGTCGAACTGGGCGGCGCCGCGGCTCTCGCCGCAGCAGATCGCCTACGCCGCGACCGACGCGTGGGCGTGCCGCGAGCTCTATCTGAAATTCGAAACGCTGGGAATGCTGCACTAGTTGCGCACGCAGCGCCGCATTCGCGGATTTGTTGGCAGGGGCGCGCGGCGATTTGTCAGAAAGCGTGAAGCAGTCCGCTGAACTTCGCACCGAAGGCTGCAACACTCGGTTGAACAGGCACGCCAGGGAAAAACAACATGCAACTCTCCACCGCCATCGGAACGCTCGCCCTGCTGCTCGCCGCGGCGTTGGCGGCTGGGCACGCTCTCGGCCAGGATGCAATCCCCCCCGCGTCCGCGCCGACGACGATGCAGAAGAAAGTCGACGAGCGCGAAGCCCAGCGCCGCGCCGCGGCGGCAGACCACCAGAAGCGCAAGGAGGAGTTCGCGCGCCGCTGCTCGAAGCCGCTCAAGACGCCGTACGAGCTGGAGGAATGCCGGGTGGTTTACCGGCAGATGTAAGGGGACAGACCCAAGTGAAAGGCCCCGCTCTCGGCGGGGCCTTGATGCCCGATGTCATCGGGCGGCGCCTAGCTGGGCGCCTCGCTTCAAATGCGGCAACTGCCGCTCTGAGTCCGCGCAGGCCCGGTATCCCGACAGGTGGCCGGGAATCCCGCTGCTGCCGCCGTACTGTCCAGCTACTCCTGCTGCGGCTGCCCTTGCAGGCTCGGCTTCAATCTAACACTCCAGGGAATGGCGTCAATCACTGATCCAACTACGCGGGCGAGAGGATGTGGATCACCCGGCTGGCGATGAGGTCGCGCGTTTTTGCGCCGTAGGCGGCCATGTGCGGCGCGGCGGCGTGCGCCTTGAGCGCCGCCATGCTCTCCCACTTCTCGATCGCGAGGAAGCTGTCCTCGCCCCATTTCTTCTGCACCGGCAGCGCGCCATGGTCGTCGATGCGGGCATCGATGGCGGCGCCGTACTCGATGCAGCCTTGCTCGGCGCGCACGGCGGGCACGTTGGCGCGGAAGGCGGCGAGGATCTCCGCACGCTTGCCGGGCTTGGCGGTGATGACGGCGATGACGTGGATCATGGCTCTCCTCTCAGGACGATGAGCTCCGGCGCGCGGCCCACTTCGCAGAACACGATCGCGTTCTGCTCGAAGAGCTGGCCGAGCGCCTCGGCGTTGGCGCGGTAGATGCCGATCACGAGGAAGCTCGGCTCGGCCCAGCTGCCGAAGGGGTCGCGCCCCTCGCCCCAGTAGTGCGGGTAGCCCGCGGCGGCGACGAAGCTCTGCAGCGCGGCGTTGGCGACGCCGTTCTCGGTGTCCGAGCGCTTCTCGCCGCGCGGATTGGCGGCGCTGATGAAGGCGGCGGTGGCCGCGCCTTCGGCGCCGAGCAGCTCGTCGAACTCGGGATTGGGCTCGCCCACGCGCAGCACGACCTGGCGGTCGGCGAAGACCACGTAGTCGGCTTTCCGGTAGGCCTCGAGCTGTTCGGACGAAATCGGCACAGGAAAAAGCGAAAATCGGGCTCTGACCCCGATTCACATCCCATGGAGGCTAACATGCCCTACACACCAGTCGTTCCCAAAGGCTCGGCGCCGCCCATCGCGCCCTATTCACCCGGCGCCAAAGTAAAAACTGCGGCGGGTAGTACCGTCTACGTCTCCGGCACGCTCGCGATCGACAAGGAAGGCAGGACCGTCGGCACCGGCGACGCCAAGGCGCAGACGCGCTTCATCCTGGAATCGATCCGCGCGGTGCTCGAGGCGGCGGGCGGCTCGCTCAAGGACATCGCCTTCAACCACATCTTCCTCAAGGACCTCAGGGACTATGCCGCGATGAACGAGGTCTACCGTGAATTTTTTCCGGCGCAGCCGCCCGCGCGCTATTGCATCCGCGCCGATCTGGTGAAGCCGGAGTTTCTCGTCGAGATCGCATCGATCGCGCATCTCTGAAAAACAACAGAGCTCTGACCTCGCCCTGATTCAGCGGCATACTATGCGCTGGAGGGAGCGATGACGACGCTGCGAATCTTCGCCGCGGTTTTGCTTGCCTGGTCCGGGCTCGCGGCCGCGCAGGAGCCGCCCAAGCCGGCCGACGGCGCCCGGATTGCGAAATGACGGAGCCGCTCGAGCGCGATACCACCGTGCTCTTCGCCCACGTGCTGGGCGGCGCGGAGCTCATCGCCAAGGGCGGCGATGCGCCGGCGGTGGGCTTGCTCAAGGCGTGCATCGACCACCTGCGCAAGTCCGCCGAGGCCTGCGGTGCGCGCGTGATCGACTCGGGGAGCGAGCGGCTGATGGTGCTGCTCGCGACGCCTGATGCGGCGGCCGACGCCGCGGCGGCGATGCACACGTCGATGGATAGCTTCCCGCAGTACACCGACGTCAAGCTCGCGCTCGGCATCGGCTTTCACCACGGCCCGGTGATCCAGAAGGACGACCAGGTGTACGGCGACACGGTGAACCTCGCGGCGAAGCTGGTCGAGCAGGCGGCGAACGGGCAGATCATCACCACGCGCGAGGCCGCGTCGCACCTCTCGCCGCTCTACCGCGCGTGGATGCGCAAGCTCTACTCGATCGACATCAAGGGGCGCTCGGGGCAGGTGGCGCTCTGCGAGCTGGTCTGGCGCGCGGACGACAACGCCACCCTGTTTGCAAAAAAGCGCGTGGAGGCGCGGCCGTCGAACAATGCGCTCACGCTCAGGTACCGCGGCCAGACGCACGTGCGCCGGCGCGACCGCGACTCGATCACCATCGGGCGCGACGAGGGCTCGGGCATCCAGATCCACGACGACCAGGCCTCGCGCCTTCACTGCACCATCGAGCGGCGCCAGGACAAGGTCGTGCTCACCGACCACAGCACCAACGGCACCTACGTCAAGCGCGAAGGCGGTGACGAAGTGCTGGTGCAGCGCGAGGAGTTCACCCTCACCGGCAAGGGCACCATCACCTGCGGCCAGCCCGCGGTGTCGACCAAGGAAATCGTCGAGTTCGCCTGCGAGTAGGAATTCCTACCAGCCGCTGCCGCCGCCTCCGCCGCCACCGCCGCCCGAGCTGCCGCCACCACCGCCGCCGCTGTCGGAGGAGCCGGAGCTCGAGGCCGGCGGCGATGAGGCCGCGGCGATGGTCTCGCCGAGCGAGGAGACCGAGCTGGTGAAGCCGCTCGCCGAGAAGCCGGCGCCGTCGGAGGACTGGTACCAGTCGGACACGGCCGCCGCGACCGCGGCGCTGCCGAGCGCGATGGCGAAGCGCTCGGCCCAGGTCTGCTCGACATCGAGCGCCACCGCATAGGGCAGGAACTTCGAGAATTCCTCCGCTGTCTTGGGCGGCGCTTTCTGCCGTGCGAGCTCGTCGCGCTCGGCGACGCCGAGGTACTGGCGCAGGCCCTCGATCTCGTCCTCGAGCCGCCGGCCCTGCGCCGAGTACGCCGGCAGCCAGCGGTAGAAGCCGACCAGGCTCGCGACGATCAGCAGGCTGACGAGCGCGACCATGGCGAGCGCGGTGTTCCAGAGCAGCATTACACCAACGGTCGCGGCGCCGAGCAGCACGCCGACGGCGAGCGAGCCGTGGTTGCGGCTGAACGCCTGCTCCTCGTAGAGGAGCTTGAGCTCGCGCTGCAGGTGATCGCGCACGCTCTGCACCCGCGAGTCATAGGTCTTGTCGAGGACGCGCGCGTGCTCGGCGAGCGGGGCAATCGCGCGCTCGCCGGCGAGGAACTCGATCTTGCTCCCGGTAGGCTCGATCGCGAAGCCGTCGCCCTGCTTCTTGATGCGCATGAAGCCGCGGCTACCGAGGCCGAGAAGACCGGCGGCGAAACAGCGGTCGTCGAAGCCCTGCTTGTCGATGAAGCGCACCGCCGCGGCGCTCATTCCCTTCGGCGGCTCGTAGCGCGGGAATCTCGGCCCGGCTTGCGGATCGCGTCCCACGAGGAGCCAGCGCCAGTAGAGGAAGCCGAGCATCAGCGCGAGACCAACGAGGCCCGCCGCCGCGCCCTTGTTGTGCGAGAAGAACCAGCCCGCTCGCGTGAAGAAGCCGGGTGCGTGCACGATGCCCTTCGGGAAGCCGACCACGATGGTCATGCCCGAGTAAGGCGGGAAGGTCGCGGTCGAGGTGAAGCCCACCGCGCCGTCGCGGATCATGCTCTGGTAGTCGCGGCCGCGGGTGCCTTGCGGCCCGGTGTAGGCCTCGGCGCGTAATTGCGCGGCCGGCACGCTTTTGGGCAGCAGCACTTCGGCCGAGATGTGGTCGAAGGCAAGCGCCCAGCCGTTGCCGTTCACGTTCCAGTAGAGCTCGTCGTGATCGGAAAAGTGGCCGACCTGGCGCGCGGTGCGGTAGGTGATCTCGTAGGTGTGCGCGCCGCGCGGGAGCAGCACGTCGGCGCGCCCGATGCGCACGCGCTCGCCGTTCGCCAGGCGCTCGAGCGACCAGTTCTCGCGCCCGCCGTCGCGCGTCACGCTCATCACCTCGAAGGGCACGCTCGCGCTGTTGCCGAAGCGGTCCCGGTAGTCGGTCGGGAAGTCGCGCAGGATGCCGCGGCGGATGTCGCGCCCCTCGGCCTCGACCACGATGCGCTCGAGCACCGTGAGCACGCCATCGGCGCCGATCGCGATCGTGCTGTGGAAGTCCACCACCTTCTCCGCTGCCACCGCAGGCGCGGCGAGCAGCGCGACGAGCAGGGCCAGCAGCTTCATAGCTCGACCTTTACCGCGCCGCGGTCCGAGGTCTCGAAAAACGGCATCGGCAGGAAGCGGAAGACCTTCGCCATGATGTTGTCCGGGAAGGACTCGATGCGCGTCACATACTGCTTCACCGCGCCGTTGTAGAAGCGCCGCGCGTACTGAAGATGGTCCTCGACCTCGACCAGCTTCGCCGAGAGGTCGCGGAAGTTGGCGTCGGCCTTGAGCGCCGGATAGTTCTCCTGCAGGAGCACGAGGTGCTGCAGCCGCTCGCCGAGATCGCGCTCGTGCGCGAAGCGCTCGACCACCTTCGGCGCCGCGAGCGCCGCCGCACGCAGCTCGGCCACCGAGGTGAGCAGCGCCTTCTCGTGCGCGGCGTAGGCGCGCACCGCCTCGACGAGCTGCGGCACGAGGTCGGCGCGGCGCTTCAGCTGCACGTCGATGTCGGCGTAGCCCTGGCGCGCGAGGTTGCGGTCGGCGACCAGCCGGTTGTAGAGCCAGACCGCGGGCGCTAGCACCGCGAGTCCGATCATCGCCGCCCAGATCTCCGGCGCCATCTTGCTGTGTCTCCCCTAGGGGGAGTTTAAAGAATTCGGGGCCAGGGTCGTAATTATTCTTCTGTGGAGAACTCCAGCTCGGCGCCGGCCTCATCGCCATCCTTGCCTTCTTCCTCCCGAGGGCCGGGCTTGCCGCGTTCGACTCGCGCGCCCTGCGCGGCGAGGCGCGCCTTCAGTGAATTGCCGACGAGCGGATAGCCGCCATCGGTCGCTGCGCGAAACGCAGCGGTGAGATCCTTGTCCTCCTTGTCCTGGAAGAGGCCGAGGTAGCTGGCGCAGCGCCGGCTCGCAGTCTCGGCCAACGCCAGATACTCCGCGTGCGGCGTGAGCAGGCTGTCCTCGCGGCCCCGACCATTGCCTCCGTAACTCGACCACGCATAGGCGTCCGGCGCGCGCACCATGCCGGCCCGCACGGGATTGAGCTCGATGTAGCGATGGCAACCCAGCACGTAGCGCTGCGACTCGACCAGGCAGGAGCGGAACCGGCCTTCCCACAAGCTGCCGGTCCTGCCGTGCCGGCGGTTGAAGTAGCGCACGTAGCAGCGCCCGAGGTCGCGCATGAGCAGCGCGCAGGCCTGCGAGTCCGGCGGCGTCAGCAGCAGGTGCACGTGGTTGGTCATCAGGCAGTACGCGTGCAGAGCGCAGCGCCATCGCCGGCAGAACTCTCCGAGGTTGGACAGGTACACGAGCCGGTCGCTCTCGTGCCGGAAGCAGTACTGTCCGTCATTGCCGCGCTGCCTTATGTGGAGGGCAACATCGGGCAGGATGAGACGCGGGTGCCTCGCCATGACGGCACAACGACCCATGCCGGCTCGGCGTTGACGGGCGAAGCTGAAGTTACTAACAGCGAATAATTACGACCCTGGCCCCGAATTGAGCAGCGCTTCCGCGAGCTCCAGCACGTCGTCGGGCCAGTACTCGATCGGGCGCGGGCGCAGCGCGCCCGCCTCGGCGAGCGGGCGGCAGGCGAGCACGGGATGGATCCACCGCGCTGGAATTTTTTCCCTTCCATGCAAAGACCCCAGCAAGGCCCCGGCGATCGCCGCGTTGGTGTCGGTGTCGCCGCCGCGGCCGACCGTCTGGACCAGCGCTTCCTCGAACTCGAGCGTGTGCAGGCACCAGAAGGCGTTCTGCAGCGCGACCAGCACCCAGCCCTGGTGGGTGAAGAAGTCGGTGGGCGCGATGCCCTTCGCCGCGCGCTTCACCGCCTCGTGCGCCGGGCCCTTGGCGTGCGCTGCGGCCGCCTCGAACATCTCGTCGCGGCTCGCGCCGCCGACGCCCGCGGCGATCGCGGCGCAATACGCGGCGCAGGCCTCGAGGCAGGCCGGATTCGAATGCGTGAGCATGGAGTCGTCGCGCGCGGTGCGCGCGGCGAGCGCCGGGTCGCCCGCCGCCCAGATGCCGATCGGCGAGCAGCGCATCAGCGAGCCGTTCGACTCGCTCTCGGTGGTGACGAGGCCGAGGAGCCCCCGCTCGGTGGTGATGCCGCAGTCGACCGGGCGCGAGGTGAGCCAGGCGCGGTAGGCGTCGAGCACGCGCTCGGCGTGGTACTGCTTCTCGCGCACGATGCTGCGCGCGAGCGTCAGCGCCATCTCGCTGTCGTCGGTCGGCTGGCCGGCTATCGTGTGGTACACGCCGCCGTCGCCAAGCTCGCGCAGGCCGTGGGGATAGAGCTGCGCGATCTCCGCCGCCGGCTTCTGCTCGACGCGCGAGCCGAGGCTGTCGCCGATCGCCTGCCCCAGTAAACAACCGATAGCGCGCGAATGCCGTCCCGGGTTGTCCACACGGGGAAACCCGAGCGAAACGCGCGCCTCGCGCCGCGGCTCGGTGTCGAGCAGCGTCCAGTCGAATCTTGCGAGCTGCGCCGCGGCCTGCGGCGCGCCGGCGAAGCAGCCGCTCAAGCGCCGCTCGGAGTTCCCGGCGAGCACCGCCGCGTGCCCCTGCGCATCCAGCACCACGCCGCCCGCCGCGCGCACCAGCGCCATGCCGGCGGCGACGTCGTACTCGTTGACGCCGTGGATCGAGACGGTGGCGATGCCGTCGCCCGCCGCGATGCGCGCCAGGCGATAGGCGATGCTCGGCATCGCGACGTAGCGCGCCGGCGCCACCGCGCGCGACCAGCTCTCGGGCTTGAGCGCCGAGGACGCGGTCGCCCAGACGATGGCGCCGGGCTTCATGATCTCGTTCCTCAAGTCGGTGTGCACCACGGTCCCATTGCGCCGGATCTCTCCCGCGCCTTCGGCCCAGGCGATGGTGTCCGGGCCGCGGTCGGGCGCATCGGGTGCATGGACCACGCCAAGCACTGGTTTTCCCTCGTTGAGAAGCGCCACCGAGATCGCCGAGCCGCGCCGGCCGGCGGTGTACTCGAAGGTGCCGTCGTGCGGATCCACCAGCCACACCCAGCCCGCGCGCGTGCCCGGGGTGACGGCGCATTCCTCGCCGCAGAACTGCGCCGGGATCAGCGCCTGCAGCCGTGCCTGCAGCCGCTCCTCGATCTCGCGGTCGAGCGGGCAGTTGCCGCGCCGGCCGCGCGGCCCCTGCGGCGCGTAGAACTCGGCGCGCAGCCGCTCGCCCTCGGCCTCGACCGCGGCGACCACTTTCGCGAGCACGTTGGCTGGCGTCACATTCCTCTCTCTAGAATGCGTCCCTCAACACGAAAGGGTGCCATGCCTTCCATTAAAACGCCGAGCGGACTCATGATCGAGGACTTAATTGTCGGCACGGGGGACGCGGCCAACGCCGGGCAGAAGGTCAGCGTGCATTACACCGGCTGGACCACCGACGGCAAGAAGTTCGACTCGAGCAAGGACCGCGGCCAGGCGTTCATCTTCTCGCTCGGGCGCGGCGAGGTGATCCGCGGCTGGGACGAAGGCGTCGCGGGAATGAAGGTCGGCGGCAAAAGGAAGCTCACCATCCCGCCCGATCTCGGCTACGGCTCGCGCGGCGCGGGCGCCGTGATCCCGCCGAATGCGACGCTGCTCTTCGAGGTAGAACTCCTGGCGGTGCGCTAGTCGTCGGAATCGGATTTCCGGCGCAGCGCTTTGATGCGGCCGCGCAGCTTCTTGCCTTCCACTCTGCGCCGCTGGGACGCGCGCGTCGGGCGCGTGGCGTGGCGTTTCTTCGGAATGTGCGCCGCGGCGGCGACCAGCGAATTCAGGCGCGCGAGCGCCTCGGCGCGGTTCATCTCCAGGCTGCGATGGCTCTGCGCCTTGATCACGATCACGCCGGTGCGCGACACGCGCTGATCGCCCCAGCGCAGCAGGCGCTCCTTCAGGTCCTCCGGGAGCGAGGAGCGGCGGATGTCGAAGCGCAGGTGCACCGCGTTCGACACCTTGTTGACGTTCTGGCCGCCCGCGCCCTGCGCGCGCACGGCGGTGAGCTCGATCTCGCTCTCCGGGATGGTGATCGCCATCCGGAAAGTCTAGATCAGTACGTCTTCGCCGGCTCGCCGCGGTTGTTTTCCGGGATGCGCCCGCGCTCCGCACTGCCGCCGGCGGCGGCGTTGCGCGGATCCTGGATGCCGGAGCCCGGCCGGTCGCCGTCGACGCGCGGCCGCTCGGTCGCGATGTCGCTCGGACTCGGCGTGCGGTCCTCGGGCGCCTGGCCCTGCGGGCGGTCCTCGCCGCGGTTCGCGCGGATGTCGCTCGGCGAAGGCACGGGCTCCTTGTTCGGCTTCATGTCCTGCGCCGCCAGCGGAAATGCCGCCATGAGGCAAATCATCATCAGTGTGCGTTTCATGCCGTTCTCCAAATGAAAAGAGCGGGCGCGGGCCCGCTCTTTCCTGGAAGCGAACCAAAGCGCGTCAGTCGCTCTTCTTCGGTTCATCGGCCTTCGGTGCCGGCGCCGGTGCGCTGGAGCCGCCAGCGGCCGCGGAGCCCGACGTGCTGGGCTGCGGCGTGCTCGACTGGGTGTTGCTCTGCGTGCTGGAGTCCATCTTCGTGCTGCTCTCGGACTTGGTGCTCGGGGCGCTCGAGCCGCCCGCCGCGGAGCTTTCCGACTTTTGCTTCGCCGTGCTGCCGGCCGCGCTCGTGTCCTTGTCGGACTTGCTGCTGCTCGTCTGGTCCATCTTCTTGTTCTTCTTCTGGCCCTTGTGCTTGCCCTTGTTGACGTGCTCGCGGCCTTGCGCGTCGCGCGTCACGTTCGGGTTGGCGGTCGGGCCAGCCTTGGTCGTGTCGCTCGTGCTCGCGCCGGCACCTGCGGTGGAGCCGGTCGAGGAGCCGCCGCTCGCGGCCGTCGAGCCGCTCGCCGTGCTCTTGTCGGTGCTCGTGCTCTTGTCGGTGGTCGTCGCGCCAGTTTGCGCGCCGGCGCTGCCGCTCACGGTGGCGTCAGCGGGCTTGCTCTTCACATCGGCGCTCGCGTCGGCGCCGGTGGAGCCCTGCACGGTCGTGCTCTGGGCGGCAGCGAGCTGGCTGAAGGATACGGCCAGCAAGCCGGTAAGAACGACAGGTAAAAGTTTACGCATCACGATCCTCCAGGTTGGGGAATGGGAAATACAAGAGCTCTGCGTGCAAAGGCCGTGCCACCGCGCCGCGGGTAGGGTCAATCGGCCCACGGTAGTAACTTCGGCGGATTACTTCGGCGGCTCGACCGGCTCGTCGCGCGGCAGCTTCGCCGGGCTCGGCAGAGTGTTGTGCAGGTGCGGGCCGGCGCCCGCGCCGACCGCCTTGCGCTTCTCCTCGGGCACCGGCGCCGTGCCACCCGCCGCGCCGTCCACGCGGATGCGCTCCTTCACCTTCGCGTCGTCCTGCGCAGCCTGCGGCTGCGGCTTCTGCTGCTCGTCGTTCGCCGGCTTGCCCTTGTCGTTCTGCGCGAACGCCAGGCTCGCTAGAGCGATGAGACCCGCCATCAATAGTGTGCGCATGAGAATCTCCTTGCGCTCCCTCCTGCAACCTTCGTTCCGGAATTCACCGGCTGACGCGGTTGCGCCCGCCTCTCTTCGCGCGATAGAGCGCCTCGTCGGCCGCCATGACCACCTCGCGCGGCGCGCCGTGCTTTGCTGAAGGGGCTGCGACGCCGATCGAGACTGTGACGGACAGCATCTCTTCCGGTGAACCGTCGGATGAACTGCGGCCTCGCCGCTTCGTCCCCTCCTCCGCCTGCTTAGGCCGATCGGCGCCGCGCACCGCCATGCGGTAGTGCTCGATCGACGCGCGCATCGCCTCGAGCGCGCGCTCGGCCTGCGCCATGTCGCTGTCCGGGAACAGCACGCAGAATTCCTCGCCGCCGTAGCGGTAGGCGACGCCGCCTGCCACTTCCGCGAGCCGTCCGCCGACCAGGCGCAGCACCTGGTCGCCGACGTCGTGGCCGTGCGTGTCATTGAACTGCTTGAAGTGATCGACGTCGACCATGCCGACGGCGTAGCGGCTGCCGACGCTGCGCAGCCGCTCATCGAGCGCGCGCCGCCCGGGCAGGCCGGTGAGCTGGTCGCGGAACGCGAGCTGATGCGACTCCTGCAGGAGCGCGATGATCAGCACCAGGCCGCTCGCCGCCATGAAGAGCGCGTACGCGCCCGACGAGCCCGCCCATTCCGCGGCGAGGAAGAAGGTGGCGATCGCGCCGGCGTTGCCGACCGGGATCGGCTTGAACTCGGGCCATGCACGCCACACCGCGACGGCGAAGGCAGCGGCGCAGATCAGGCGGCCGACGAACGGCGTGGGCGGGGAGCGCAGCCACCAGTTGTCGAACCACCAGTGCTGGCGCGAAGAGCCGATCCACCACACCAGCACGGCCTCGGCGGCGAGCAGCAGCAGCCATCCGTAGGCGGCGCGGTAGCGAGCGCCCCGTTCGGCATACAGCATGACAAGGAAAGCGTTGAACGGCACCAGCATGACGAGCGCGGTGTACACCGCCTTGCTGTGGAAGTACTGCCAGGCTGCGAAGCCCCCAAGCAGCGATGCGGCGATGACGAACGCGCGGCCGCGGTTGAACCACCAGGCGAGCGCGACGGCGGCGATCAGCGCGGCGTAGGGGCCGGTGCTGTGCAGGCCGCTCAGCGAGGGCGGCAGCGGCCGCCCGATCCACAAGATGAGCGCGGCCGCCGCGAGGATCCCGCCCGGGACCCACAGCGGTCGCAGCGCGCTCAGGCGCTCAATCACCTAGCCTGTCTGGGCGCAAGCCCACTTCGGACAGCTTTCCTCTTTGGGCACGCTTGCCCATGTGCTCGGCGAGCTGCTTCGCATCGAGCGTCTCCACCGCGCGGTTCTTGCGCCTGATGCCGGAGACCACCAGCGATTTGCCGTCGGTGAGCGCGACGTCCGCCAGAGAAATATTTTCCGGCAGCGCGATGAGCTGCACGCCGACGCCGCCGTTCGGGCGCTCGGGCAGCTCGGTCATCTCGAACAGCAGGAGCCGCGCATCCGATGACAGCGCGGCAACGTATTTGCCTTCGGTGACGACGGCGGGCGGCCGCGCCGCCGCGCCTTCCGACACGGCGAAGAAATCCTTGCCCTGGCGCGTCTTCGACTCGAGGTCGCCGAGCTTGCAGAGGAACCCGAGGCCCGCCGTGCTGTTCATCAGCAGCCGCTGCGCCGGATTGCCGGCGGCGATCCAGACGATGGCGTCGCCCGACGAGTTCACCAGGGTGTTCACCGGCGCACCATCGCCGCGCCCGCTCGGGATGTCGGCGGCGGCGATGGTGAAGGTCTTGCCGGAGGCCGCGAGCACGATCACCGCGTCGGTGGTCTTGCACTCGAGCGACTGCGCAACCGCATCACCCTCCTTGAACGCCAGCGTGGAAAGATCCAGCCCATGCCCGGTGCGCGCGCGGATCCAGCCTTTGCGCGAGAGGATGACGGTGAGCGGCTCCTCGACCACGGTGCGCTCGATCTGCGCGCGCTCGGCGGTCTTGATCAGCGTGCGGCGCTCGTCGCCATATTTCTTGGCGTCCTCCGCCAACTCCTTGACGACCAGCTTCTTCAGCTCCTTCTCATCGCCCAGCAGGGTTTTCAGTTCCTTGCGCTCGGCCTCGAGCACCTTGCGCTCATCGTTCAGCTTCACGCCGTCGAGCCTGGTGAGCTGGCCCAGGCGCAGGTTGACGATGTCCTCGGCCTGCCGCTCGGTGAAGCGGAACTTCTTCTGCAGCGCTTCCTTGGCCGATGGTTGGTCCTCGCTCGCGCGGATCAGCTTGATGATCTCGTCGATCTTCACGTACGCGAGCAGCCGCCCGAGGACGATGTGCAGCCGCTCCTCGCACTTCGTCAGCCGGAACTGCGTGCGCCGGCGCACGGTTTCGCAACGCCACTCGCCCCACTCCCGGAGCACCTCGACTATGCCCTTGGTCTCGGGCAGGCCGTCCAGGCCGAGCCACGTGAGGTTCAGCGCGTAGCGCGACTCGAGCGAGGTGTGCACGAGCAGCGCCGCCATCAGCTCCTCCGGGTTCTGCCGGGAGCTGCGCGGCTCGATCACGAGGCGCAGCTTCGACTTGCGGTCGCTCTCGTCGCGCACGCCCTCGACCTGGTCGAGGATGAACTGCTTCAAGCGCTTCTGCTCCTGCGTCACTTCCTTCTTGCCGAAGCCGGGCTTGGGATTGGCGAGCGCCTCGATCTCCTCCATCACCTGGCGCACCGAGACGCCGTGCGGCAGCTCGGTCACCACGATGCGCCACTGGCCGCGCGCCAGATTCTCGCGCTCCCATTTGCACCGCAGGAGCAATGAGCCGCGACCGGTTTCATACGCCTGCTTCAATTCCTCCGCCGGCGAGATCACGTGTCCGCCGCCGGGGAAGTCCGGGCCGGGCAGGATCTCGAGCACGTCGTCGAGCTTCGCGCGCGGGTGCCTGATGACGTGCGCCGCGGCTTCGGCGACTTCCTTCAGGTTGTGCGAGGGGATGCGCGTGGAGAAGCCGACCGGGATGCCGAACGAGCCGTTGAGCAAGCCGAAGGGCAATCTGGCAGGAAGGAGCGCCGGCTCCTCGAACTTGCCGTCGTAGTTCTTGCCGAAATCGACGGTACCCTCCCCGATCTCGGCGAGCATCAGTCCTGCAAAGCGGGAAAGGCGCGCCTCGGTGTACCGATAGGCGGCGGCGGCATCGCCGTCGCGCGAGCCGAAGTTGCCCTGGCCGTCGATCAGCGGGTAGCGCATCGAGAAAGGCTGCGCGAGATGCACCAGCGCCTCGTAGGTCGACGAGTCGCCGTGCGGGTGGTACTTGCCGAGCACCTCGCCGACATAGCGCGCACATTTTGCGAACCCCGTGGCGCCCGCATCGCTCATCGCGTAGAGGATGCGCCGCTGCACGGGCTTCAGCCCGTCGGCGATCTCGGGCAGCGCGCGCGCCTTGACGGTCGAGACCGCGTAGCCGAGGTAGGCGTGCGAGGCGTGCTGCTCGATCGGCGCCGCTTCGTCGCCGTTATCGGGAGTGAAGAGATCCAGCGTCTGAGTGTCGTCCATGCTTACTCGCTAAAAAGATCCAGCTGCTTGTCGGCCATGGCGATGGCCAGTTCCACGGCCTTTTTGGCACCGTCGAGATCGTCCACCGTGCCCGCCTTGCCGGCGGCTTCCCAGGCGTAGTGACTTTTGTCCAACAGGCTGACTTTGCCGAGCTTCTGCTTGCCGAGCCAAAGGACGTGGCCCTTGTATGCACGTTCCCAGAACGGCTTTTGTTTTTTGGTCTTCTTAGACGTCGGCTTCAACGGTCTTCCAGTGCTCCCTCATCCAGTTGCGCCGGCCCTCGGCCTCGCCCGAGTCCATCAGCAGCTCGAAGGTGGCGCGCGCCTTGTTCAGCTCCTTCGCGTCGAGCTGCATGCGCACCAGGCGCCGGGTGTCCGGGTTCATCGTCGTTTCCCAGAGCTGCTCGGGGCTCATCTCGCCCAGGCCCTTGAAGCGCGAGATTTCCCAGCTGCCTTCCTTCACTTTCTCTTTCTTGAGCTGCGCCAGCACCTCCGCCAGCTCGTCGTCGTCGAGGCAGTAGACGCGCCGCGCCGGCTTTCCTTTCCCCTGGGAAGGAACTTCCAGCTTGTAGAGCGGCGGCTGCGCCACGTAGAGATGGCCGCTGGCGACGAGCTTCGGCGCGTGCATGAAGAAGAAGGTGAGGAGCAGCGCCTGGATGTGGCCGCCGTCGACGTCGGCATCGGTCATGACGATGACCTTGCCGTAGCGCACGCCGTTCAGATCGACCGCGTCCTCGACGCCATGCGGATCGACGCCGATCGCGGTGGCGATCGCCTGCAGCTCCTTGTTGGCGAGGACCGTGCGGCTGTCCTTCGACATCGTGTTCAGCACCTTGCCGCGCAACGGCAGCACCGCCTGCGTCTCCTTGTCGCGCGCTTCCTTCGCCGAGCCGCCGGCCGAGTCGCCTTCCACCAGGAAAAGCTCGTTGCGCGTCACGTCGCCCGAAGCGCAGTCCACCAGCTTGCCGGGCAGCGTGGCGATGCCACTGGACTTCTTGCGCTCGACCTTCTTGCCTTTGGATAGGCGGGCGAGCGCCTGCTCGATGGTGAGCTCGACGATCTTCTTGCCTTCCTCGGGGTGCTGGTTGAGCCACAGCTCGAACGCGTCGCGCACGCACATTTCCAGCAACTTGGCGCCGTGCCGCGTCGTCAGCTTCTCTTTCGTCTGGCCATGGAACTGCGTGCGCACGATGCGCGCCGAGAGCGTGAAGCAGGCGCGTTGCCAGAGATCGTCGGCGATGATCTTCACGCCCTTGGGCGCAAGCGCGCGCGTGTCGATGAAGGCCGAAAGCGCCGCGAAGACGCCGGCGCGAAAGCCCGCCTCGTGCGTGCCGCCCGAGCGCGTCGGGATGAGGTTGACGTGGCTGTCGGTGAAGGTGTCGCCGTCGGCGACCCAGCCGATGGCCCACGAGGCGCCTTCGCCGGGATCGATGTCCGAAATTCCGGCCAGGGATTTCTCGTCGAAGAACCTTTCACCGGTGAAGAGCGGCGCCACCAGCTCGCGCCCCTGCAGCATGAAGTCGAAGTACTGCGCCATGCCGCGCTCGTACTTCCAGCTCTTCTTGTCCTTGCCCTCGATGTCGAGAACCATCGTCAGGCCGGGCAGCAGGTAGGCCTTGGAGCGCACCAGGTGCTCGAGCTCGGCGAGCGGGATGGTCGGCGAGTCGAAGTACTTCGGATCGGGCCACAGGCGCACGACGGTCCCGGTGCGCTTCTCTTTTATTTTTTCCGAACGCAACTTCTGCTTGAGCTCGCCGCCCTCGAACGCGATGCTGTGGCGCTGCCCGTCGCGGAATACCGTGACCTCGCAGCGCTTCGAGAGCGCGTTGGACACCGCGACGCCGACGCCGTGCAGGCCGCCGGAGATGTGGTAGACACCGTCGCCCGAGCGCGAGAACTTGCCGCCGGCGTGCAGCATGGTGAAGGCGACCTCCACCGCGGGCTTCTGCTCCTCGCGGTGCATGTCGACCGGGATGCCGCGGCCTTCGTCCTCGACTTCGACCGAGCCGTCCTTGTGCAGCGTCACCGTGATCTTCTTGCCGAAGCCGGAGAGCGCCTCGTCGACCGCGTTGTCGATCGCCTCCTGCACCACGTGCAGCGGATGCACGGTGTGCGTGTACATGCCCGGCATGCGCCGCACGGGCTCGAGGCCCTTCAGCGCCTGGATCGCCGATGCGTCGTAGACGGCTGGCTTTGCCATTATCTAGTGCTCTTGCCTTCTGCGGCCACTACATATTGTATTCCCGCTGCTTTGGCGCGCCGCGGCGCGTATTTGCCGCGCGGCGGTGCGGCGCCGGTGCGGCCCGGCATCCGGACCGCGACGCCCTCGGCAGCAGCGGCGGTGGCAAGGCTGCGCTCGAGAGTCACGAGATCGAGCCCGCGACGCGTGGCGAGCTCGACATAAGAAGCGTCGTAGGTCGTTAGATCGCGGCGTTCAGCCAAGGCACTGATGGACTGCATATCCACCGGACCCGGATCGATATGCAGGCCGGGCAGCAGCACGCGCTCGAGAGCATCCAGGCGCGCCGTACGATCGATGCGGCGACGGCGCTGCGCCATGAGAAGTCCATTGGCAAACTCGAGCGGCCAGACGACGGGAACCCAGTGATCGAGCTGCTCCGTCGCCCGCAGGATGGAATCGGTGAACGCATTGCGCTCGTCCTCCAGAAACCAAGCCAGGCTTACGGAGCAATCGACGACGAACGCCATCAGTACCGCCGCCCCGCCTTGATGAGTTCCGGAATTGTCGAGCCGGGCTTGGCGCCGCGATCCTTGCCGACCCGCCACCGCAAAATCTCTTCGACGGCTTGACGGCGCTTCTGCTGATGGAGCGACGCGTCGGCGGGTACCAGCTTCGCGACCTCCTTGCCGTGACGCGTGATGGTCACGGTTTCTCCGGCCTCGACCTTGTCGAGCAGCTCGGCGAGCTTGGTTTTCGCTTCGAATGAGCCGACGGTAATCATGGCGCTCTCCAACTAGACAACCAGTTGGAAGGATACCGAACTACCGCTTGCCGAGCAACCGGTTCGGCACGGCCTTGGCGTACGCCTGCGCAAAGCGCTCGATGCTGAGCGGGATGGCGCTTGAAAGCGGCCGCTCTTCCCACGCTTGCAGCAGTTCCTTCTGCACTCTCAAGGCTTCACGTTCGCCCTCGAGCAGGCTACGGACAATCCGATCGACCTCGCCATCGAGTTCCGGTTCGGCACAGAGCGCTTCGATAAGACCCCACTCGTACGCGCGCTGCGCATCGATCGGCTCGCCGGTGAGCACGAGCCATGCCGCGCGGCCGGAGCCCACGAGGCGCGGCAGGAGCGCGGCCTCGACCACTGACGGGATACCCAGGCGCACCTCCGGCATCGCAAAGCGCGTGCCATCGGCGGCGATGCGCAGGTCGCAGGACGCAGCGAGCTCGAGGCCGGCGCCGATCACCGCGCCGTGCAACTGCGCGACGACCGGGACGGGCAGGCGGCGTGCCGCGTCGCATACGCGGTGGATGCGCGTGATGAAGTCGCGCGCGCTGCGGGCATCGAGGCCCGCCATCTCGTCGATGTCGGCGCCACCGCAGAAGGCCTTGCCGCGGCCGGCCAGCACCACGACTCGCAGCGCGGGATCGGCCGAGAGCGAGTCCAGGGTTGAGGCGAGCGCCTCGAGCAGCGCGGAATCGAGAGCATTGACCTTCTGCGGGCGGTTGAGGAAGATGCGCGCGACCCCGCCATCACGTACGAGCTCGACCATGCTTTCATCTTATAGCCGCGAAGCGCTGAAAAAAGTCTCCACCGCGACGCTCACCACCGTGCTGTTCAAGCGCGGCTTGCGCAACGTGTTCATCCAGGGCGTGTTTCTCCTCAACCGCGCCTCGCCGCGCATGGTCGGCGAGGCTTTCACGCTGCGCTACATCCCGGCGCGCGAGGACCTCGACCAGCTCGGCGCCTTCGAGGGCCGCGGGCACCCGCAGCGCGAGGCGATCGAGGCCTGCCCGAGCGGCCAAGTGCTGGTGATGGATGCGCGGCGCGATGCCAGTGCCGCGACCGGCGGGGATATTTTGATGACAAGGCTCATGGTGCGCGGCGCCGCGGGCATCGTCACCGACGGCGGCCTGCGCGATTCGCCGACCATCGAGAAGCTCGACTTCCCGGTGTACTGCGGGGCGCGCTCGGCGCCGCTGAATCTCGTGCGCCACCATGCGATCGACCTGCAGCAGCCGATCGGCTGCGGCGGCGTCGCGGTCTATCCGGGCGACGTCGTGGTCGGCGATGGAGAAGGCGTCGTCGTTATTCCCGCCAAGCTGGCCGATGAAGTCGCGAAGGAAGCCGAGGCGCAGACCGAGTTCGAGGACTGGGTGGAGCTCAAGGTGAAGGAAGGACGCACCATCTTCGGGCTTTATCCGCCGGATGCGCAGACCAAGGCCGAGTTCGAGGCGTGGAAGAAGCGCCCGAAATAATTACGACCCTGGCCCCGAATTGATTGTCGGTTATCATACAACTGGACCCTAGAGGAGGCGTTCATTCCATGGCTTGCCGATTGCTGATTGCGCTGTGCGCTGCGTTCGCCGCATCTCTCCCCATTGCCGCCGCGGCGCAGGAAACGATGATCGTGTACTTCGCCAAGGGGTTCTACCCGGCGGAGGACAGGGCGCTCGACGACGTCATCGAGAAGTTCCAGAAGAAGACCGGTGTGAAGGTGGAGCTCTCGCGCTATGCGCCGCAGGAGATGATCCCGAAGACGGTGGCGGCGCTCGACTCCGGCACGCCGCCCGACGTGGTGTACGGCGACGTGTTCGACTTCCAGGTCGCGGGCAAATGGGCCTACGAGGGGCGGCTCGAGGACCTCTCCGACATCCTCACGCCGATGAAGGCCAAGTTCCTGCCGAACACGCTGGAAACCACCTTCATGTACAACGACAAGACGAAGAAGCGCGCCTACTACGCCTTCCCGGTGAAGCGCCAGACGATGCACATCCAGTACTGGAAGGACATGCTCGCCGAGGCGGGCTACAAGGAGTCCGACATCCCGAAGGACTGGAAGGGCTACTTCAGCTTCTGGTGCGACAAGGCGCAGGCCGGCTACCGCAAGAAGAGCGGCAAGCGCATCTACTCGATCGGCAGCCCGATGGGCGTGGATTCCTCCGACTCGTACTACTCCTTCCTCACCTACGCCGACGCCTACAACGTCAAGCTCGCCGACGACAACGGCAAGGTGATCGCCGACCAGAAGGCGAACCGCCAGGGCCTGATCAACGCGCTGCGCGACTACACCGACACCATCGCCAAGGGCTGCACGCCACCCTCCGCCATCAACTGGAAGGACCCGGACAACAACGTCGCCTTCCACAACAAGACGATCATGATGACGCACAACGCGACCATCTCCATCGCCTCGAAGTGGCTCGACGACATGAACAACGACAAGCTCAAGCCCGAGGAGCGCGCGCAGGCGAAGAAGAACTACGAGGAGTTGATCGCCACCGCCGGCTTCCCCAACAAGCCCGACGGCAAGCCGATGCAGTACCGCGCGGCGGTCAAGGTGGGCGTCATTTTTGAAAACGCGCGGAACAAGAAGCGCGGCAAAGAGTTCGTCGCCTTCCTGATGCAGGACGAGAACCTCACGCCGTACGTCGAGGGCGCGCTCGGCCGCTGGTATCCGGTGACCAAGTCTGCCGCGGAGCGCAAGTTCTGGACTGAGGACCCGCACCGCAAGGTGGTGCACAACCAGTTCTCGGCCGGCACGGTGACCTTCGAGTTCACGCGCAACTACAAGTTCACCATCCTCAACAACGAGAACGTGTACGCCAAGGCGATGAACCGCGTCGTCACCGACAAGTGGCCGGTGGAGAAGGCGGTCGACGAGATGATCGCGCGCATCAAGGAAGTCGCGGGGTAAGCGCGCGCCAGCTGAATTCGGGGTCAGGGTTGTAATTATTCTGATCGGCGTTTAGCAACACGGAATAATTACGACCCCGGCTCCGAATTCGTTTGCATGTCCTCCATCGTCCTCCCGCACGTCCCCTCCGCGCCGCCGGCGCGGCGCATGACGTCGTGGCAGACCTGGGGCGTGATCATGCTCGCGCCCTACGTGCTGGTGTTCGCGGCCTTCGTCATCTATCCGGTGACCTACGGCCTGTGGCTCGCGCGCCATCCCGAGAGCTACGTCAGGCTGTTCGCCGATCCGATCTTCCTGCGCACGGTGGTGAACACGCTCGTGTTCCTGATCGTGGCGGTGAACCTCAAGTTCCTGCTCGCGCTCTGGCTCTCGGGCTTCTTCGTCCACGAGCGCACCTGGATCCGCTGGGTGTCGGTGATTTTCCTCTTGCCGTGGGCGGTGCCGTCGATTCCCACGATCTTCTCGATCCGCTTCATGTTCAACCCCGAATGGGGCGTGATCAACTCGCTCATCTTCAAGCTCACCGCGCTCGACGGGCCGAACTGGCTGAACGACCCGCGCATCGGCCTCGGGCTCGCGATGCTGACGCACATCTGGAAGTCGCTGCCGTTCTGGACGCTGATCCTGATCGCCGGGCGCCTCGCGATCCCGCGCGAGCAGTACGAGGCGGCGAGCGTCGACGGCGCATCGGCGTGGCAGAAATTCAAGTACGTCACCTGGCCGTCGATCCGCACGCTGTATCTTTCCTCGACCATCCTGTCCATGATCTGGACGCTCGGCGACTTCAACAGCGTGTACCTGCTCACCGGCGGCGGGCCCGCCGACCTGACCCATGTGCTCGCGACCTTGGGGATCAGGTACATCCGCCTCGACCAGGTGGATCTCGCGATGGCGACGATCGTCTGCGCCATGCCTTTCGTGCTGCCGCTGGTCTACTTCATGATGCGGCACCTGTCGCGCAGCGAGACGACATGAAGCGCGTTTCCAGGGATGCGTTCCTGCTGCTGATGGCGATCCCCATCCTGCTGTGGACGCTGCTGCCGATCTATCACATCTTTCTCTTCTCGATCTCGTCCAAGGACTCGGCGTTCTCCGGCGCGCTCTGGCCCGACAAGCCGACGCTGCGCAACTTCGGCACGATCTGGCGCGAGGAGCATTTCTACCTGCATCACTTCTGGGCGCAGATCTGGAACTCGCTCTGGATCGCGGTCGCGGTCGGCGTGCTCACCCTCGCCATCGCCTCGTGCGCCGCGTTCGCCATCAGCCGGCTCAAGGTGCGCGGCGGCCGCACGGTGATGAACCTCGCGCTGTTCACCTACTTCATCCCGGCGGCGTTCCTCGCCATCCCGATGTACAAGGCGATGGGCGCCTACGGCCTCCTGAACAGCCGCTGGTCGCTGGTGCTCGCGATGGTGACGCTCGCCGCGCCTTATGCGATCTGGGTGCTGAAGCAGGCCTCCGACAAGCTGCCCTACGAGCTCGATGAAGCGGCGCGCATCGATGGGGCAACGCCGCCGCAGCTGTTCCGCCTGGTGTATCTGCCGCTGATGACGCCCTCCATGGTGGCGATCGGCACCTACGCGCTGCTCCTCGCATGGAACGAATACCTCTACGCGTATCTCCTGCTTTCGCACGAGCAGACCATCACCCTCGCCGTCGCGCTCGGCCACTTCATCGCCGCGGACGATTCGCCGTGGGAGCTCCTCATGGCGACGGGGCTGGTCTATGCGCTGCCGCCGGCGGCGATCTACTACGCCTTCCGGCGCTACATGGTTTCCGGCCTGACTTCGGGCGCGGTGAAGGCCTGATGGCGGCGGTCGCGTTCCGCGAGATCAGGAAGAGCTTCGGCAAGACGCCGGTGCTCCATGGCATCTCGCTCGACATTGCCGACGGCGAGTTCATGGTGCTGGTCGGACCCTCGGGCTGCGGCAAGTCGACCCTGCTGCGCATGCTCGCCGGCCTCGAGGACATCACCGCCGGCTCGATCGCGATCGACGCTCGCGTGGTGAACGACGTCGAGTCCAAGGACCGCGACGTGGCGATGGTGTTCCAGAGCTACGCGCTCTATCCGCACATGACGGTGCGCGACAACATGGGCTTCTCGCTGCGCCTGCGCAAGGAAAAGCAGGCGCTGATCGACGAGCGGGTGGCCACCGCCGCCAAGATCCTGAACCTGGACCCATACCTGGCGCGCTATCCGCGCGAGCTCTCGGGCGGACAGCGCCAGCGCGTGGCGATGGGGCGCGCGATCGTGCGCGATCCGAAGGTGTTCCTGTTCGATGAACCCCTCTCGAACCTCGACGCCAAGCTGCGCGTTGCCATGCGCTCGGAGATCAAGGCGCTGCACCAGCGGCTGAAGACCACCACCGTGTACGTGACGCACGACCAAGTCGAGGCGATGACCATGGCCGACCGCATCGCGGTGATGCACGACGGCAGGATCGAGCAGCTCGGCGAGCCGCTCGAGCTCTACGACCGGCCGGCGAACCTGTTCGTCGCGCAGTTCATCGGCTCGCCGGCGATGAACGTGTTCGACGGCACCTTGCGCAACGGCTCGGTGGAAGCGCTCGGCGCGCGCTGGCCGGCGGGCGGTGGCGCCGAAGGGCAGAAGGTGAAGTACGGCGTGCGGCCGGAGCACCTCGAGCCGGCGTCGTCGGGGATCGCCGCCGAAGTCGTCGTGGTCGAGCCGATGGGCGCCGAAACCGAGCTGCTGGTGAAAATCGGCGATACGCCGCTCACCGTCATGACGCGCGGGCGCTCCAACGCCGGCCCCGGCGAGCGCATCTTCCTTGCACCGCAAGCAAGCCAAGTTCATCTGTTCGACGCCGCTACCGGTCTTAGAATCTGAGCATGGCGAAAAAAGAAGGTGAATGGGCCTTTCCGGTCGAGATGCGGCCGCGGGCCGAGGAGTGGCGCTTCGACCTCGAGCGGGCGCTCGACTGCGTCGTCGGGCTGCGCGCTGAGATCCCGGAGGACGCGTTCACCGCGCAGATCCTGGGGACGCTGCGCGCGGGCAGCGGCGTAGTGATCCGCGAGGATGGCCTGGTGCTCACCATCGGCTACCTCATCACCGAGGCGAGCACCATCTGGCTCACGACCAACAAGGGCACGGTGGTCGGCGGCTTCCCGCTCGCCTACGACCAGACCACCGGCTTCGGCCTGGTGCATCCGCTCGGAAGACTCGGCGTGAAGCCGATCGAGCGCGGCAGCGTCAATTCGGTGCGCGTCGGCGAGAACGTGGTGATGGCCGGGCACGGCGGCGCGGCGCATTCGCTCAAGGCGACCGTGTTCGCCAAGCGCGAGTTCGCCGGCTACTGGGAATATGTGCTGGATGAGGCGCTCTTCACCGCGCCCGCGCATCCGCAGTGGGGCGGCGCCGCGCTGATCGGCGCCGACGGCAAGCTCCTCGGCATCGGCTCGCTCTTGGTGCAGGAGAAGATCGACGCCGGCACCATCCAGGGCAACATGATCGTGCCGATCGACATCCTCGCGCCGATCCTTGATGACATGGTGAAGCTCGGCCGGCCGAACCGCCCGTCGCGCCCCTGGCTCGGCATGTACGCGACCGAGGCCGGCGCGCGCCTCGTGGTCGCCGGGCTTGCGCCCGGCGGGCCGGCGGAGAAAGCCGGCGTGAAGGTGGGCGATGCCGTGCTGGAAGTGGCCGGCGGCAAGCCCGCCAGCCTCGCCGATCTCTTCCGGCGCATCTGGGCCTGCGGCAACGCCGGCGCGCGCGTGCCGCTAAAGCTGCTGCGCGAAACGGCAACCAAGGAAGTGCAGCTTAAATCGGCCGATCGCAGCGACTTCCTCAAGAAGCCGCACCTGCACTAGTGCTTCTTTAGGAACTCCAGCACGGCGCGGTTGAACATCTCGGGCTGCTCCCAGTACGCGGAGTGGCCGCACTCCGGGATCACCACCGAC
>DASXRW010000190.1:0-4548 GCA_036506355.1 Burkholderiales bacterium | reverse complement strand
ACCACCACGCGGGTGTTCCGCAAACTCAGCTTGGTGACATGCGCCGCGCTGGCAAAGGCCTGCGCCACCTTGTCCGGCTCGCCGAAGAGGAAGTCGAGCGCGACGTTGCCGGGCACGTCGTCGTAGAGCTGCGGCGCGCCGGGTTTCGCCGCCTCGCTCGCGAGCGCCACCGCCGGCAGCGGCTCGATGTCGAGCTCCACCACCTCGGCCGCGTCCTTCGCCTGCATTGCGGTCTCGGCGACCACGCAGGCCACCGGATCGCCGACGTAGCGCACCTTGTCCGACGCCAGCGACTTGCGGATCGGGCGCTTCATCGGCGTGCCGTCGCGCTGCTTGAAGTCGAGCATGCACTTGTGCGGCCCGTACGCCGCGAGATCCGCCGCGGTATAGATCGCGAGCACGCCGGGCATCGCCCTGGCCTCTTCGACCGCGATGCCCTTGAGCACGCCGTGCGCGTACTGGCTGCGCACGATGTAGGCGTACGCCTGACGCGGCTCGTTCACATCATCCGTGTAGCGGCCCTGGCCGCGGAGCAATACCGGATCTTCGGTGCGACGCACCGGCTCGCCGATTCCATGCATGGGCGCGATTATTGCAAAAGTGTCGGGCGAATTCCGTCGTCGTTGCGACCACGTTGCGCGCCGGTATCCGGCGGCATATCGAAATCGTGCCGGCCGGTATAACTAGCCCGGCATCCACTCACTCAAAGGAATCGCACATGAACTGGGATCGCATCGCCGGCAACTGGAAGCAGGCAAAGGGAAAAGTGAAGGAGCAGTGGGGCAAGCTGACCGACGACGAGCTTGACAAGATCGCCGGCAAGCGCGACCAGCTCGTCGGCAAGATCCAGAACTCCTACGGCATCGGCAAGGACGAGGCCGAGAAGCAGCTCAACGAATGGGAATCGCGCCAGCGCGACCTCGACGCTTGAAGAGCGCGCCGATGGAACAACAGCCGCCGTCAGTCGCCGGGCGAGTACGAGGGCGAGGAGCGGGAGCACAAGACAGACTGAGCCGCAGCCGCTTCCCCGGCTTTGGTCAGCGGCTGAACCGCCGGGCGCCGTAGCTCTCGCGCGGCTGCGAACGGCTCCCGCTGTGCGGCCGCGGCGCCTTCTTGCGCCACTTCGGCGCCTCGTCGATGCGCGTGCGCGGCTCGAGGCCCTCGATCTGCATCATCGACACCTTGTGGCCGGTGAAGCGCTCGATCTGGCGCACGAGGTGCCGGTCGTCGCGGCCGAGGAACGTGACGGCGACGCCCGCGCGTCCCGCCCGGCCGGTGCGGCCGATGCGGTGCACGTAGTCCTCCGCCATGCGCGGCGCGTCGTAGTTCACCACCAGGTTGATCCCCGGCACGTCGATGCCGCGCGCGGCGACGTCGGTCGCCACCAGCACGCGCATGCTGCCGTCGCGCAGGCGGTTCAGCGTCCGGGTGCGCTCCTTCTGCTGCATGTCGCCGTGCAGCGCGCCGGCGGTGAAGCCTTTGCCCACCAGCGCGAGGGTCAGCTCGGCCGCCGTGCGCTTCATGCCGGTGAAGACCAGCGCCTGCCCGACCTCGGCCTCGTTAAGGAGGCAATCGAGCATGCGGTTCTTGTGCTCGATGTTGTCTGCGACCAGCGCGTGCTGCGTGATGTCCGCCTTCTTCTCCTCGCGGGGCGTGATCTCGATGCGCTTCGGATTGCGCGTCACGCGCCCGGCGAGCCGCCCGACCACGCCGGCGAGCGTCGCCGAGAAGAGCAGCGTCTGGCGATCCTTCGGCGCGCGCGCGATGATCGAGTCGATCTCCTCCTGGAAGCCCATGTCCAGCATCCGGTCGGCCTCGTCCAGCACCAGGAGCTCGACGCGCGCGAGGTCCACGCTGCCGCGGTCCAGGTGGTCCTTGAGCCGGCCCGGCGTGGCGATCGCGATGTCCACCGGTCTCCTCAGTTGCGCGAGCTGGAGGCCGAAAGGCATGCCGCCAACCAACAGGGTGGTGGCGATCTTCTGCCCGCTGCAGTACCCGTGCGTCGCCTTCTGCACCTGCATCGCGAGCTCGCGCGTGGGCGCGAGCACCAGCATGCGCGGGCCGTGGCCCGGAATCTTCGCCGCCGTGCGAAGGCGCTGCAGCCCCGGCAGCACGAAGGCCGCGGTCTTGCCGCTTCCGGTCTGCGACGACACCAGCAGGTCGCCGCCCGCGAGCGCGGCGGGAATCGCCTCGCGCTGCACCGGCGTCGGCCCGGCGTAGCCCAGGCGCTTCAAGTTATCCAAAAGGGACGAATCCAGACCGAGCGTCGAGAAGCTCATGGCATTTCCTTGGTGGCGCCAAGCCTTGGACCGCTATGCCAGCGAACTTCCCGGAAACGGCGGGAAACTTCAGAAGGACTGCGAGAGGGCGGGCGGATCTAAAAACAGCGAGGCGCGCAGTCTACGCGGAAGCCTGCGCATTGGCGACCGTTTTCTCGCGCGGCGGCGGTCAACGCGCCGGCGCGCCGGCCGTTAGAACGGAAAACACCGGCGCACGCCGGAACGATTCGAGCAGCGGTACTGCACATCCAGCAGGAATAGGTTGAACTGCGCCATCAGAACGAGCGCAGTGCCTCGCTGAAGGCGCCGTGCTCCTCGACATGCTCGTTGTAGGCGTCCAGCGCCGCACGATTGCGCTTCAGCCATTCTTCCGCTTCGCGCTGCCGGATGGCGTGCGCGAGACCTTCCTCGAACACCTCCGAAAGGTTCAGCTTCAGGCGCTTGGCGCGCTCGAGCAACTGATCGTCCACGCCGAGGTTGGTAGGTCTCTTGGGCCCCCGGGGCGCGGCGGAACGGCTCGTCATATCAGCAGCATGCTGGAAGTCATGCGCTAGTTATCCGCATCAAAGTTACGATACAACAAAATCACTCTGGCGGACCCGCTTCCTCGAGCTTCGCGAGGACCCGTTGCGCCGCGCGAATCACCTCGGCGAGCAGACGCTCATCGACGCTGTACTCGCCGCCATATTCCGCATCGTTGCGCCGCTCGTGGGCAAGCGCCAGCACGCGCCAGTCGCCCTGCCCAATCCCCACCGTATGCGCGAGGCATTGGAACACGATGTAGCGGTTTTCGGAGCGGTAGCCCAGGCGCCGCAGCGCGGCCAGCGACAGCGCGTGCGCGGCGTTATAGGCAAGATCAAAGCGGCTCTCCCACGAGAGTTCCGGGCGGCGCGCGTCCGCGAGCTTTGCACGGCCTGATTGCATGAGCTTCGCGAACTCTTTGCGGTCCGGCGGCTCAGCCTTGAGCTGCTTTGCGCTTACCAGGTTTTCGAGAGGGTCGGAGGGCATCTTCCGATCCAATAACGAATATCTTCGGCTGCGCGATGACACGGCTCGCAAACGCGTTTCCGTCATCGAGCCTCTTGCGCAGCTCGGTCGGGCTGTAAACCGTCGGGTTGATCTTCCGGCCGAGCCGGCGCTCGGCCTGCGCACCCAGTTCCAGAACCTGCGAGTAGGAGACCTCGTCGCTGATCACCATCAGGTCGATGTCGCTCGCCGCGGTGTCGGTGCCCTTGGCGAGCGAGCCGTAGATGAACGCCGCGGAAATCTTCGGCGCGAGCTGTGCCAGCGCCTCGTGCAGGACGCCGGCGACGCCGAAGGTCTTGAGCACGATGCCGCGCAGCTCGTCGAAGATGGGCGAAGCGCGGTTCGCGCGGTAGTGCTTCTGGTTGCCGATGCGCGTCGCCGAGATCAGTCCTGCGGCCTCGAGCGCCGCCAGCTCGCGGTGCACGGCGCCGATGCCCGAGCCGGCGAGGCGCACGATCTCGTTGGCGAAATAGCTGCGCTCGGCGTCGCCGAACAGCAGGCCCAGCACCCGGCGCTGCGTCTTGCCGAACAGCACATCTCCCAGACTGGGAGCTTTCGATCCCATATTGGGAATGATAGCTCCCGGAATGGGAGCGCACAAACGCTACGCACTGCTACGCTCCATCCATGCACGCGCCCGCCCGCTGGCTCGAAGCCTTCTCCGCCGCCCTCGGGCGCGGGGACGCCGGCGTCGCGGCGGAGCTCTTCGAGCCCGACGGCTACTGGCGCGACCTCGTCGCCTTCACCTGGACGCTGCACACCTCGGAAGGCCGCGCCGCCATCAAGTCGACGCTCGAGCGAACGCTCGCGCACGCCTCACCCACCACCTGGCAGCTCACCGGGCCTTCGCCCGCCGGCGATGGTTTCTTCCTCGCCTTCACCACCCGCACCGGCCGCGGCATCGGGCATGTACGGCTGCGCGAAGGCCGCGCATGGACGCTCCTCACGGCACTCCGTGAACTGAAGGGGTTCGAGGAATCATCGGGCCCGCGCCGCGCGCATGGCGTCGAGCCGAGCTGGTCCGAGCGCAGGAAAAAGGAAGCCGCCGAGCTCGGCACGGCTCGGCAGCCCTACGTCCTGATCGTCGGCGGCGGGCAGGGCGGCATCGCGCTCGCCGCGCGCCTGAAGCGCTTACAAATGCGTGCGCTTATCGTCGAAAAAAACGCGCGCGCCGGCGACTCCTGGCGCAAGCGCTACAAGTCGCTCTGCCTGCACGACCCGGTCTGGTACGACCACATGCCGT
>DASXRW010000189.1:0-1889 GCA_036506355.1 Burkholderiales bacterium | reverse complement strand
GCGACGGCCAAGATCGCGAAAGGATTGATGCTTCGTAGGTGCGAATTTATTCGCACGCGGCGTTACATCGCACGCGACGGCCGAATGAATTCGGCCCTACGATACGCCAACGGCGAGGGTAGCCTGCACGCCACCGTGACGCGGACGTTCACGGCCTATCTAGCCGTGACGACGAGCAAGCTTCGCAAGCACCTCTTCGGTGGATACCGTCTCTCCGCGCTCGGCCTCGGCAATGGAAAGGAGCAACTCCGCCTCCTGTTCAGGCGTGAGCTCGAAGCCGCCGTCATCATCTTTGGCGAGAACCGTCACCGACGTGCCCTCCTCGAGCGAGACGCCCTCAAGAACGACCTTCCCGCCGACTACTTTTCCGCTCGCCACCTTCATATGGAAAGAATACTCCGATTCAAGATAGGCTGCGACATGACGCCCAACCTGGCGCAGTAACCGTTCTCGAAAACGAACTCGTATCCATGGTAATCCTCCAGGGCGGCGAAGCCGCCCACACGCTTCCCACAGTTCATTATCCGGACAAGATACTGAGATCAACCGGCATGTTCTGCTTCCGCGCAGACTACGCGGCGCGGCGAGCTGGCAAATCAGCCGGATTGCCTATGGAGCATTCCGCTCCTCAGGCTCGAGTCTTGCGGGCCTGGCGGCCGAATGAATTCGGCCCTACGAAAAAGATTGACTCCGGCCCTTGGCGTAGGTGCAGCCATCAGCTCTTCGCGCGCAACCCGCCCCTGCAGCTGTCAGCCCAGCCGCACGACGATCTTGCCTCGGCCGTGGCCGGTTTCCATCGCCCGCTGGGCAGCGGCCACATCTTCCAGGGCGATCGTGCGCTCGATGTGCGCCCGCAATCCCCGCTCGCGCACGAACTCGAGCAACCGCCGCCACATGCCGGCGTCGTTCCTGAGCACGAACGGGACCGCGCGCTGGCTCGACGTGAAGCGCGCGACCAGGGCGGACGCCGCGGTGCCGATCAGCGCGGCCGCGTCGCCGCTGGTGTTGATGTAGACGCCCGACTCGTCGAGCACCGGGCGCGAGGCCGCGAAGCTCGATGCGCTCGCGGCGTCGAAGATCACGTCGAAGCGATCGTTGCGCCGCGTGAAGTCCTCGCGCGCGTAGTCCACGACTTCATCCGCGCCGAGCTCGCGCGCGAACGCGGCGTTTCCCGCGCTGCACACCGCGACGACGTACGCGCGAAAGGACTTGGCGATCTGCACGGCGAAGTGACCCACGCCGCCGGCCGCGCCGGTGATGAGCACCCGCTGGTCCGGGAGGACGTGCGACTCGTCGGTGAGCGCCTGCAGCGCGGTGCCACCCGCGACCGGCAGACACGCCGCCTGCGCGGCGTCGAGGTTCTGCGGAATCGGCAGCACGCTATCGTCGCGCACGACGATGGTCTCGGCGAGCGCACCCTCGCGTCCGAACGGTGAGAGCGAGCCGAACACGCGCTCGCCGACCCGCCGCGCGCTCGCGCCTTCGCCGATGCCCACTATCTCGCCCGCGAAATCGGTGCCCACTCCGCGCGGCGGCGACCGGAAGAGCGGAATGAAGCGCAGGTGGCCGGCGCGAATCTTCGAGTCGAGTGGATTGAGGCCGACCGCCTGCACGCGTACCTTGACCTGACCCGCGCCGGGCGACGGCTCCGGCAGGTCCTCGATCCGGAGCACGTCCGGCGGACCGTAGCTATGGAAGCGCAGCGCGCGCATGGAGCCGATGGTATACCCGGGCCCCTGGTTGTTCGATAGCCGCCCTTCACTTCTTCGCGCGCATGCCGCCCCGACATCCATTCAGGAACAGATTCACGACATCGCGCGCCCAGGCATCGAGCTCGGCGGACGTCATCGGCGCGCCGAATCCCATCGCCCGACGCTGCGGCAGTGCGA
>DASXRW010000188.1:0-9225 GCA_036506355.1 Burkholderiales bacterium | reverse complement strand
CTCGCGCCCGCCGGCGGCGAGGAATTTCCCGCGGCCGCGGATGCCGAGCTCTTCGAGCGTTTCGAGGCAGTCGGCGACGAAGCCCGGGCAGATGACGTCGACGCGCTCGCCGCCGGCCAGGGCCACATTGATGAGCGTCTGCTCGGTGTACGGCTCGAGCCATCTCGCGTAGCCGAAGCGCGATTGGAAAGTCACGCGCCATTCCCCGTCCTCCAGCGCGAGCGCCTGCGCGAGCAGCTCCGCCGTCCGATGGCAGTGCTGCTCGTACGAACCCGCGCCGCGCTTCGGCAGGCCGTGAAAGCTCATCAGCAGCAGCGGCGCGCGGCCATGCTGCGTCCAGTGCCGCCGCACATTGGCGGCCAGCGCGCCGATGTAGGCGGGATGCTCATGGAATTCACGCACCACTTTTAGCCCCGGCGGCAGCACGTCGAGCACGCTCGCCGTCGTGCTGTCGGCGTACTGCGGATAGAGCGGCACCACGACCGGATCTTCCAGCCCTGCAAGCGTCGCCGGGATCGCGGGCTCGCCATAGCGCATCGCATAGGCGACCGGGATTTTCATCCGCTCAGCCAAAAGCCGGGCCTGGCGCGCGGTATGGACCGCGAGCGGCGAGCCCTCCGAGGTCCAGATCTGCTCGTATTTCTCCGCGGACTCCTGCGGCCGCTTGCGCAACACGAGGCCGTGCAGGATCGGCAGCCAGAGCCACCGCGGCAGCGGCACGACGCGCGGATCCGACAGAAACTCGGCGAGATAGGCGCGCACTGCCGCCGTCGTTGGCGCCGAAGGCGTGCCGAGATTTACGAGAAGGATGCTTCTCAAAATAAAGGGGTCAGAGCAATTTTCCTGTAACAACTGACGCCGCAGCGCGCGCCGCTTTTGTTACTGAAAAATTGCTCTGACCCCTTTTTCTTAGTGCTGCGAAAGGGCGCTCGAGAGCAGTTTGGCGGTGACGTCGACGATCGGGATCACGCGATCGTAGGCCATGCGCGTGGGGCCGATGACGCCGACGGTGCCCACCACCTCGCCGTTGACCTTGTAGGGCGAGGTCACCACGCTGACCTCGTCGGGCGCGCTGAAGCCCGACTCGCCGCCGATGAAGATCTGCACGCCCTGGCCGCGCAGCGAAACGTCGAGGATCTGCACGAGCGAGGTCTTGCGCTCGAAGAGCTCGAAGAGCTGCCGCAGGCGCCGCATGTCCTGCGACAGGTCCTGCAGGCTAAGAAGGTTGCGCTCGCCGGAGATGACGTACTGCTCGCTGCCCTCGGTGACCGCCTGGGTGCCCGCGTCGACCGCCGCGGTGAGGAGCTTGATCAGGTCCTGGCGCAGCTCGGAGAGCTCGCTTTGCAGCCTGCCGCGCACATCTTCGAAGCTCTGCCCGGAGTAGTGCTGGTTGAGGTAGTTCGCCGCCTCGGTGAGCTCGGAGGCGGTGAACTCGCGCTCGGTGAAGAGCATGCGGTTCTGCACGTCGCCGTCGGGCGTGACGACGATGAGCAAAAGCCGCTTCTCGGAAAGGCGCAGGAACTCGATGTGGCGGAAGGTCATCGCGCGCCGCGGCGTCATCACCACGCCGGCGAACTGCGTGAGCTGCGAAAGGAGCTGGGAGGCGGCCTGGATCACGCGCTGCGGGTTGTCCGGATGCAGTTCGCCTTCGAGGCGCTGCAGCGCGCCCGACTCGAGCGGCTTGATTACGAGCAGCGTGTCGACGAAGAAGCGGTAGCCGAGCGGCGTCGGCACGCGCCCGGCGGAAGTGTGCGGGCTCGAGATCAAGCCGAGCTCCTCGAGATCGGCCATCACGTTCCTGATCGTCGCCGGCGAAAGATCGAGCCCGGAGTACTTCGAAAGCGTGCGCGAGCCAACCGGCTGACCTTCTGCAATGTAACGCTCAATCAAGGTCTTGAGAAGGATTTGTGCGCGCTTGTCGAGCATGCGATTCATTGTACACTCGCCACGATGCCCTCTGCCGCTGGCAAACCGAGCGTCGGCCCGCATTTCCGCCGAATTGCCCTGGTCGGGAAGCTCGGCAGCCCTGAGATCGCGGCATCGCTGCGTGAACTGATCGCTTTTCTGCGCCAGCGCGGCTGCGAAACCTTCATCGAGAAGGAAACCGCCGCCGCCATCGGCGAGCGCGGCCTCGATTACGCCGCGATCGGCGCTTCGGCCGACCTCGCGGTGGTGATCGGCGGCGACGGCACGCTGCTCGCCGCGGCGCGCAACCTCGTGCGCCATCGCGTGCCGGTGGTGGGCATCAACCAGGGCCGCGTCGGCTTCATGACCGACATCGGCCATCGCGACATGCAGCAGGGCATCGGGTCGATCCTTGAGGGCAAGTACTCGATCGAGGACCGGGCGGTGCTCGACGCCGAGATCATCCGCGGGCGCGAATCGGTGCTGCGCACGCTCGCGCTCAACGAAGCGGTGGTCGGCAAAGGCTCGCAGGGACGCTTGATCGAGTTCGAACTGCGGCTCGACAGCGAGTTCGTCTACACGCTACGCGCCGACGGCATGATCGTCGCCACGCCGACCGGCTCGACCGCGTACGCGCTCTCGGCGCAGGGACCGATCCTGCATCCAGCGGTGCCGGCGCTCGCGCTGGTGCCGCTCGCGCCGCATACGCTCTCGGCGCGCCCGGTGAGCGTGAGCGATCGCAGCGTGATCGAGATTTCGCTCAAGCACGCGCTCGATGCGCGCGCGCATTTCGACGGCCTCGCGCTCACCGACATGCAGGAGGGCGACCGCCTGGTGCTCAAGCGTTCCTCAGACGTAGTGCGCTTCGTGCACCCCCCGGGCTACCGCTACTTCGCCACGCTGCGCGAGAAGCTCGGCTGGAGCGAGGTGCTCGCCAAGCAAGAATAAAAGTGCTGCGCGCGCTCGACGTCCGCGACTTCGTGCTGATCGAGCATGCCTCGCTCGAGCTGGGCGAAGGGTTCACGGTGCTCACCGGCGAGACCGGCGCCGGCAAGTCGATCCTGGTCGATGCCATCGAGCTGCTCGTCGGCGGCCGCGGCGATGCCGCCGTGGTGCGCGAAGGCGCCGAGCGTGCCGAGCTGGCCGGTGAATTTGACGTTTCCAAACCCATGTCAGCCTGGCTCGCCGAGCGCGACCTGGCCGGCGACCCCGGCCAGCTGATTCTGCGGCGCTCGATCGACCGCGCCGGGCGCTCGCGCTGCTTCATCAACGGCCATGCCGCGACGCTCGCCCAGCTCAAGGAGGCGGGCGAGTGGCTGGTGGATCTCCACGGCCAGCACGCGCACCAGTCGCTGCTTCGCGCGGCTGCCCAGCGTGAGCTCCTGGACGCCCAGGCCGGCGCCGAAGCGCTCGCGCGCGAGACGGCGCAGGCGTTCCGCGACTGGAAGCGCCTGGAGGAAGTCGCCGCCGAAGCGAGCGCCAAGTTCGCGCAGCGCGAGGCCGAGCGCGCGGACATCGCCGAGCGGCTTGTCGATCTGAAAAGACTTGCGCCGCGCGAAGGCGAATGGGAGCAGGTCGCGGCCGAGCACAAGCGCCTGCAGCACGGCTCGAGCCTCCTCGCCGGCGCGCAATCCTCGCTCGAGGCGCTCGCCGAAGCGGAAGGGTCCAGCCTCGCGCAGTTGAGCGCGGTCGCGAGCCGGCTGCGCTCGCTCTCGGAGCACGACGCGCGCTTGGGCGCCATCGTGGAGATGCTCGAATCGGCGGAAGCCCAGGCGAGCGAAGCGGTGCGCGAGCTGCGCCACTATGCCTCGCGCGTCGAGCTCGATCCCGATGCGCTGCGCGAGGCCGAGGCCCGCATCGACGCCTTGCACAGTGCGGCACGTCGCCACCGGTTGCGGCCGGAAGAATTGCCGGCGCGGCTCGCGGAGCTGGAAAAACGCTTGCACGAGCTCGAGCTTGCCGCCGATCCGCAAGCGATCGAGCGTGAAGTTGCCGCTGCGCGCGCGCGCTACGACGCGGCCGCGAAGAAGCTCTCGGCTAAGCGCTCGGTGGGCGCGCAGGCCCTGTCAAAGGCGGTCACCGTCGCTTTGGCGCAGCTTGCCATGCAGGCCGCGCGCTTTTCGGTCCGCCTGGACGCGTTGGATGAGCCAGCTGCAGCAGGAAACGAAGCGGTGGAATTCGAGGTGGCGTCGCATCTCAGCCTGCCGCTGCGGCCGCTCGCGCGCGTTGCCTCGGGCGGCGAGCTCTCGCGCATCAGCCTCGCGATCCAGCTCGTCGCGGCGAAAGCCTCGCCGGTCGCCACGCTGGTGTTCGACGAAGTGGATGCGGGAATCGGCGGCGCCGTGGCCGAGACCATCGGCCGCTCGCTCAAGCGCCTGGGCAAGCAGCGCCAGGTGCTTTGCGTCACGCATCTGCCGCAGGTTGCGGCGAGCGGCGACGCGCAATGGTCGGTGAGCAAATCGGCGTCGCTCAAGGTGCGCGTGCAGCGGCTTGACCGCGCCGCGCGGATCGAGGAGCTCGCGCGCATGCTCGGCGGCGCCGAGGCTACGGCGCGCAAGCACGCCGCCGAACTGCTCGACGGCTAGAGCGTCAGTTCGAGCTCCCGCAGGAGCTCGCGCGGATCCACCGGCTTCACCAGGTGCTGGTCGAAGCCGGCGGCGAGCGCTTTGCAGCGGTCAAGCGGTTCGCCATGGCCAGTGACTGCGATCAGGCGCGCATCGATGGTGTAGCTGCTCTGGCGCAGCACGCTGCCCACTGTGTAGCCGTCGCCGTCGGGCAGGCCGATGTCGCAGAGCACCACGTGCGGCTGTTGTTTCCTCGCCGCCGCGATGCCTTCCTGGCTGGTGTGCGCCACGCTGACCTGGAAGCCGCAGACCTCGAGCAGGCTGCGCAGGATTTCCGCGGCGTCGCGATTGTCTTCCACCACGAGCACTCTCACGGTGCTATCCATGCGCAACATTGTCGCCACGCGCCGAGCCGCCGAATAGCGCCGCGCCACGCGCCGGGGCGTCGCCGTCTCATGAAAATCGCCGGCGGGTCCGGCGACGGGACTTTCCCTTCAGCCTAAGCCGGGCGGTAAGGGCAGGATTTCTTTGTGCAATCGGCGTAGAGCGCGAGCGAGTGGCCGTGGAGCTGGAAGCCGCGCGAGCGCGCCACGTCGTGCTGCTTGCGCTCGATGTCGGCGTCGTAGAACTCCTCGACCCGCCCGCACTGCAGGCACACCAGGTGGTCGTGGTGTCCGCCCTGGTTGAGCTCAAAAACCGCCTTGCCGGTCTCGAAATGCTGGCGTGACAGCAAGCCGGCGTGCTCGAACTGCGTCAGCACGCGGTAAACGGTAGCAAGCCCGACGTCGATGCCTTCGGCAATGAGCGCCTTGTACACATCCTCGGCCGAAAGGTGGCGCACCTTGCTCGACTCGAAGAGCTCCAGGATCTTGCGGCGCGGCAGCGTCGCCTTGAGGCCGCTCTCCTTCAGGCTGTGCACCGGGCTCATCGACTATCATTATAGGCCCATGGTTCGCGCGCTCTTCCTGGTTTCCCTCTTGCTGCTTGCGAGCTGCGGCGTGCCGCGCATTCCCGGCATCACGCCGTACAAGCCGGAGATCCAGCAGGGCAACTACGTCTCGCAGGAGATGGTCGCGCAGATCAAGCCGGGCATGACGCGCGAGCAGGTGCGCTTCATTCTCGGCACGCCGCTGCTCACCGACATCTTCCACGCCGACCGCTGGGACTATGTCTACTGGCGCGAAACGGAAAGCGGCAAGCGCGAGCAGCGCAAGCTCGCGCTCTACTTCAACGAGGGCAAGCTCGCGCGCGTCGAAGGCGACGTCGTCTCGCCAGCGGCCGGGCGATGAAAGTCGCGCTCGCCGGTGCCGGTGGCCGGATGGGGCGCACGCTGATCGATGCCGTGCTCGGCGACCGCGAGCTCGAACTCGGCGCTGCTTTCGAAGTTGCCGGCAATTCCGCCGTCGGTACCCGGGCAGGGAAGGTGCAGATCGGCTCCGATGCCGCGGCGGCAGCGAACTGCGACGTGCTGATCGATTTCACACGCCCGGAAGGCACGCTCGCCAATCTCAAGCACGCGCGCGCCATGGTGATCGGCACCACGGGTTTTTCAAACACCCAAAAAAAGGCTATCGCCGAAGCCGCTCAGCGCATTCCGATCGTCATGGCCGCGAATTTCGCGGTCGGCGTGAACGCCGCGTACAGGCTCGCCGAGACTGCCGCCCGGATTCTCGGCGACGGCTACGACGTCGAGATCCTCGAGGCGCACCACCGGCACAAAGTGGATGCGCCTTCGGGCACCGCGCTCGAGCTCGGAAGAGTGGTGGCGAAGGCGCTGGGCCGCGAGCTGCCCGAGGTGGCGCGGCATGGCCGCGAAGGCGAGACCGGCGAGCGGCCGGCGAGCGAGATCGGCTTTCACGCCATCCGTGGTGGTGACATCGTCGGCGAGCACACCGTGCTCTTCGCCGGGCTCGGCGAGCGCGTCGAGATCACCGTGCGCTCGCAAAGCCGGATGACTTATGCGGCGGGTGCATTGCGCGCGGCGAAGTGGCTGCGCGGCAAGCCCGCCGGCCTCTACGATATGTTCGACGTGCTCGGCTTGCGCTAAGAATAAGGCGGGGAAGGGGGGAATGATGAGAATCGCATACGCGCTCGCGCTGCTCGCTGGAGTTGCGCTGGCCCAGGCGCCCGCCGGCACCAGCGAGGTCACGGCCGATGGCTGCAAGCTCTATCTGCCGTCGTCCGAGGCCAAGGGCGCCTCGCGTATCCGCTGGAGCGGGCAATGCAAGGACGGCCTCGCCGACGGGCGCGGCGTCGTGCGCATCTACAGCGGCGGCAAGATCAGCCGCGTATCGGAGACGACGTTCGCCGCCGGCAAGGTCACCGCCGCTGGCGAGTCGTACTTCATCCGCGGCGGCGACGCGATGCGCAGCCGCGGCGGCGACGCGCTGCAGATCGCGGCCTCCGAGTTGCCGACCTGGGCGCTCGAGCTGGCGATGCTCGTGGAAGATCGTCCCGTGCGCGCGCCTGCCAAGGCGGCGGCGCCCAAACCGGTAGGCAAGGCGGCCGAAGAACAGAAGGCAGCGGAAGAGAAGGCGAGGGCCGAGGCGAAGGCGGCGGCGGAGAAGCTGGCCGCGGAGAAGCTCGCAGTGGAGAAGGCGGCGATGGAGGCCGTGCGCAAGCGCCAGCAAGCCGAGAAGGAGCGCGCTGCCGCCGAAGCGAAAGCGGGCGCGGAGAAGCGGGCAGCGGAGAAGGCAGCACAGGACGCCGAAAGGCAGCGTGCCCAGGCTGAGAAAGAGCGCGTTTTAGCTGAAGCGAAAGCCGCCGCCGAGAAGCGGGCCGCGGAGAAGGCAGCTCAGGACGCCGCGAGGCAGCGTGCCCAGACTGAGAAAGAGCGCGCTTTGGCTGAAGCGAAAGCCGCCGCCGAGCGCGCCGCGGCCGCTGAGAAACTCGCCGCCGAGAAAGCGGCAGCGGAGGCAAGGGCTGCAGCCGAGGCGAAAGCAGCGGCCGAGGCAAAGGGGGCAACTGACGCGAAAGCAGCCGCGGAAGCCAAGGCTGCCGCTGAAGCCAAAGCGGCCGCCGAAGCGAAGGCTGCGGCCGACAAGCTGGCACTAGAGAGGATCGCGCAGCAGCAG
This sequence comes from Burkholderiales bacterium, assembly GCA_036506355.1. Lineage (GTDB taxonomy): Bacteria > Pseudomonadota > Gammaproteobacteria > Burkholderiales > SG8-39 > SCGC-AG-212-J23. The sequence goes on along the minus strand of DASXRW010000188.1, from coordinate 1,682 downwards.
GCGGCGCTCGCGGCAGCGAAGGCGGCCGCCGAAAAGCCGAAGCTGCCGTACGCGCCGGGTCGGGCATTCGGCGACGCCGGGCCGGGCGAGCCGCTGCGAGGCGTCGTGACCTTCAAGCTCACCACCGGCGAGGGCCGCGAGCTCGGCGTGGCAACGTTTGTCGCCGGAAAAGGCGAAGCCGCGATTCGGCAGAACGCGAATGCCCTGGCGTCCGTGTACGAGAAGGTTTCGCCCTTCAAGGCCAAGCTCCTGGAGCAGCCCGAGGTCGGCTCGCTCTGTAGCGGGCCCGGTTACGTGGTCGAGGCGCGCGTCACCTACCCGAGCGCGAAGAGCTATGGCTGGTACGCCGGCTGCATGGGCGACGACATGGAAAAGGCGGCGAAAAGCATGCAGAGCCTCGAGGAACAGATGCACCGCGATTTCAAGGTCTCGGCCGGGAGCTTCTGGGCGTACCAGTACCTCATCGTGGGCTACGTCGACGAGGCCAGCATACGGGGGCGCGCGGAATACGAGCGCGTGGCGCGGCCGGGACTCATGGCGCCCGGGCGCGTGATGGTCCTTTCAAAGCCGGAACAGTGGGCCGAGTGCACGAGCATCGTCAACAAGGATCCGAAGCTGAAAGACAAGCTCGGCTGCCTGCGCGAAGCCGTCGACAAGCTGAAGACGACGCTCGGCCTTCGCTGAAAGCGGTCGGGCCGGTATAATTCCGGCCCAAGGGAGCGGGAAGGGCGTAAAGCCTTTCCCGCTTTTCGCATCCGCTTCCATAAATGACCAACCCAGACGCAGCGCTTCTCGTCCTCGCCGACGGGATGATGTTTCACGGCCGTTCGATTGGCGCCACCGGCGCCGCGGTCGGCGAAGTGGTGTTCAACACGGCGATGACCGGCTACCAGGAGATCCTCACCGATCCGTCCTACTGCCGCCAGATCGTCACCCTCACTTATCCGCACATCGGCAACACCGGCGTGAATGACGAAGACCCCGAGTCGCCGCGGGTCTACGCCGAGGGCCTGATCGTGCGCGACGTGCCACGCCGCCATTCGAGCTGGCGCGCGCAGACCGATCTCGGCTCGTATCTGCGCAAGCACAACATTCCCGGCATCGCGGACATCGACACGCGCAAGCTCACGCGCATCCTGCGCGAGAAGGGCGCGCAGAACGGCTGCCTGATGGCCGGCGACGTCGACGAACAGAAAGCGCTGGCGCAGGCGCGTGGCTTTCCAGGTCTTGCGGGCATGGACCTCGCCAAGGTGGTGAGCGTGCGCGAGCCTTACGAGTGGACCGAGGGACACTGGGAGCTCGGCAAAGGCTATCGCAAGATGGAAAACGCGAAGACCCACGTCGTCGCGTACGACTATGGCATCAAGCGCAACATCCTGCGGATGCTCGCCGCGCGCGGCAGCCGCGTGACGGTCGTTCCGGCCAATACGCCGGCGCGCGAAGTGCTGCGCATGAAGCCCGACGGCGTATTCCTCTCGAACGGCCCGGGCGATCCGGAGCCCTGCGACTACGCCATCGAAGCGATCGGCGAGATCCTCGACGCGACGCAGCTGCCGGTTTTCGGCATCTGCCTCGGACATCAGCTGATGGGTCTCGCCTCGGGCGCGAAGACCCTCAAGATGAAGTTCGGCCACCACGGCGCCAACCATCCGGTGAAGGACCTTGACACGGGGCAGGTCGTC
>DASXRW010000187.1:0-4704 GCA_036506355.1 Burkholderiales bacterium | reverse complement strand
GCGGTGATGGCGCGCGCGCCGTAGCTGATCCTTTTCCCGCCGTCGAAGAAGCCCCGGATTGCCGGATGTGTCTTGAAGCGCTGGAACTCCTCGTACGGCGACAGATACGGGTTCGCATACCCCAGCCCCACCACGAAGCCTACTGCGATCTGCCGGTTTTCCATGTGATAGAGGAACGAGCCGCCATAGGTCGCCGCATCGAGCGGCCAGCCCGCCGTGTGGACGACTAAGCCCGGTTGGTGGCGCTCGGGCTTCACTTCCCAAAGCTCCTTCAGGCCGATGCCGTAGACCTGCGGGTCCACGCCATCGCGCAAGCGGTGCTTCTCCTCGAGCTCTTTGCCGAGCTGGCCGCGGCAGCCTTCGGCGAAGAAGGTGTATTTACCGTGCAGCTCCATGCCGGGCTGGTAGGCAGCGGTCTTCTCGCCCTGGCGATTGATGCCGAGATCGCCGGTGGCGACGCCTCTCACCGCGGCGCCTTCGTAGAGCACCTCGGCCGCCGCGAAGCCGGGAAAGATCTCGACGCCGAGCGCTTCGGCCTGCTTGCCGAGCCAGCGGCAGACGCTGCCGAGGCTCACGACATAGTTGCCGTGGTTCTGGAAGCAGGCCGGCAGCAGGAACGCCGGCGTCTCGAGCTGGCCCTTCTCGCCGAGAAAGAGGAAGCGGTCCTTCGTCACCGGCGTGTTGAGCGGCGCGCCTTGCGCTTTCCAGTCCGGGATGAGCTCGGCGAGCGCGCGCGGATCCATCACCGCGCCGGAGAGGATGTGCGCGCCGACCTCGGAGCCTTTCTCGAGCACGCAGACCGAAACGTCCGGCGCGACTTGCTTCGCGCGGATCGCGGCGGCAAGGCCGGCGGGGCCGGCGCCGACGATCACGATGTCGTACTGCATCGATTCGCGCGGCATGTCGGTTAATTATAATCAGCGCCCGATGTCCTCCCGGCGGAAGCTCGTGCATGTCGAACGCATTGCCATTCGCTGGGGCGACATGGATGCGATGGGCCATGTCAACAACACGGTGTACTTTCGCTATATGGAGCAGGCGCGCATCGGCTGGTTCGACACGCTCGTGCCGCGGGGCGAGGCGTGGAAGGCGACCGGCATCGTGATCGCCAACGCTTCCTGTAATTTCAAGCGCGCGATCAACTATCCGGGCACCGTGGACGTGCAGGTCTTCGTCGGCGCGCCCGGCGGCTCGAGCGTGCCGACGTTCTATGAGCTCAGCGTCAACGGCGAGCTCTACGCCGACGGCGCCGCCACCGTGGTGTTCATCGACATGGAGCGCCAGAAGCCGGTGCGCATTCCCCCAACAATCCGGGACCGGCTGCAGTGAGCGCGCTCTGGACGCCCAGCCCCGAGCGCGCGGCGCAGACCGACATGGCGCGCTTCATGCGCCAGACTGGAGCTGCGGATTACGCCGCGCTGCATAGCTGGTCGGTCGAGCGCGCCGAGGAGTTCTGGAAGTCGCTCTGGGATTTCTGCGGCGTGATCGGCGAGAAGCACGGCCCGGTGCTGGTCGACGCCGAGCGCATGCCCGGCGCGAAGTGGTTCCCGCAGGCGCGGCTCAATTTCGCCGAGAACCTGCTGCGCCGACGCGACGGTGCCGAGGCGCTCGTCTTCTGGGGCGAGGACCGCATCAAGCGGCGCCTCAGCTATCGCCATCTTCACGATCTCGTTTCCCGCATGGCGCAGGCGCTTGCCGATGTCGGCGTCGGCAAGGGCGACCGCGTCGCCGGCTATCTGCCGAACCTGCCGGAATCGGTCGCGGCGATGCTCGCCACCGCGAGCCTCGGTGCCGTCTGGTCGAGCTGCTCGCCAGACTTCGGCGTGCAGGGCGTACTCGACCGCTTCGGCCAGATCGAGCCCAAGGTGCTCTTCTGCGCCGACGGCTATCTCTACAACGGCAAGGAGTTCGACTGCCAGGAGAAGGCCGCCGAGGTGCTCGACCGGCTGCCGAGCGTCGAGGAGCTGGTGGTGGTCGACTATATCGGCGAGACCGCGACGGCGGGCACCTCGCTCTATGAATTTCTGGAGCCCTTCGATCCCGCTCCATTGAAGTTCGAGCGCATCGCCTTCAACGATCCGCTGTACATCGTCTATTCGTCCGGCACGACCGGCGTGCCGAAATGCATCGTGCACGGCGCCGGCGGCACGCTGCTGCAGCATCTGAAGGAGCACCGGCTGCACAGCGATGTGCGCGTGGGCGACCGCCTGTTCTATTTCACGACGCTCGGCTGGATGATGTGGAACTGGCTCGCGAGCGGGCTTGCCTCGGAGGCCACGCTGCTGCTCTACGACGGCTCGCCGTTCGTCAATCGCGGACGGCTGCTTTTCGATTACGCCGACGCCGAGCGCATGACACATTTCGGCACGTCGGCCAAGTTCATCGACGCGCTGGCAAAGACCGGGCTCAAACCGATGGAAACGCATGCGCTCGCCAAACTGCGCGCCGTGCTCTCCACGGGCTCGCCGCTCCTGCCCGAGGGTTTCGACTACGTTTACCAAAACATAAAGAAAGACGTCTGCCTATCCTCGATCTCCGGCGGCACTGACATCGTGTCCTGCTTCGTGCTCGGCAACCCGGCCGGCCCGGTGTGGCGCGGCGAGATCCAGGCCAAGGGCCTCGGCATGGCGATCGAAGTCTTCGACGAGCAGGGCAGGCCGGTCAATGAGGAGAAGGGCGAGCTCGTCTGCACCAAGCCATTCCCGTCGATGCCGATCGGCTTTTGGAACGATCCGGACGGCGCCAAGTATCGCGCCGCGTACTTCGAGAAGTACCCCAACGTCTGGCGCCACGGCGACTGGTGCGAGGTCACGGCGCACGGCGGCATCGTCATCTACGGGCGCTCGGATGCGGTGCTCAACCCCGGCGGCGTGCGCATCGGCACTGCGGAGATCTACCGCCAGGTCGAGCAGCTCGAAGACGTGGTCGAGTCGCTGGTCATCGGCCAGGACTGGGAAGGCGACGTGCGCGTCGTGCTCTTCGTCAAGCTGCGCGAAGGCTTGAAGCTCGAGGAGCCGCTGGTGGCGGCCATCAAGCGTCGCATCCGCGAAAACACCACGCCACGCCACGTGCCCGCGAAGATCGTCCAGGTGCACGACATCCCGCGCACCAGGAGCGGCAAGATCGTCGAGCTCGCGGAGCGCGACGTGGTGCATGGGCGCGCGGTGAAGAATATCGAGGCGCTCGCCAATCCCGAGGCGCTGGAGCACTTCAAGAACCGCCCGGAGCTTTCCGACTAGGCGATGAGTTCGGCGACGGCGCGCGAATAGCGCGCCGCCGCCTTTTCCTCCAGCGCGTGATGCCGCTCACGCACCACCCAGCGGCCGGCGACCATCACGTCGCAGACCAGCCCGCTCGAGCCGGAGAAAATGAGCGAATTGGCGATCGCGTCGCCGCTCTTCGCTGCCAGGTCGGGGTGCTCGCCGTCGAGCACGACGAGATCCGCACGCTTGCCTTCGGTGAGCGCGCCCATTTCGCGGCCGAGCGCTTGCGCGCCGCCCGCCGCAGCCTCGAGCCACAGCGTCGTACCGACCGCCGCCGAGATGGAGCTGATGTTGAGGTTGCGGCGGCGCCCGACCAGCCGCTGCACGTACTCGAGCAGGCGCAGCTCCTCCGCCGGATCGCGCGAGACGTGGCTGTCGCCGCCGATGCCGTAGCGCCCGCTCGCGCCGCGATAGTTGAGCAGCGGAAAGATGCCGTCGCCGAGGTTCGCCTCGGTGCTCGGGCAAAGGCCGGCCACCGCGCCGCTCGCCGCGAGGCCGGTCACCTCGGCTGCCAGCATGTGAGTCGCATGCACCAGGCACCAGCGGCCGTCGACCGGGCAGTTCTCGAGTAGCCATTCCACCGGCCGCTTGCCCAGCGCCAGCGTGCATTCCTCGACCTCGCGCGTCTGCTCCGCGGCATGGATATGGATCGGCGAGCGATCGTCCACCGCCGCGATGAGTTCCTTGAGCGACTGCGGGTCGACCGCGCGCAGCGAATGCGGCGCGACCCCGGTTCTGACGTCCGCGCTGACGCTTTTCCGCAGGCCGGCGACCAGGTCCAGGATGCCTTTGCAATCGCTCGCAAAGCGCGCTTGCCGCGCCTTCAACGGCTGCGAGGCGAAGCCCGACCAACGATAGAGCGCCGGCAGCAGCGTGATCGCGATGCCGGTGTCGCGCGCCGCTTCGAGATGGCGCGCCAGCATTTCCGCCGGATGGTGGACGTAGTGAAATTCCGCGACCGCGGTGTAGCCGTGCTTCAGCATCTCGATGTAGAGCTGCACGGCGATCGTATGCGCCTGCTCGGGCGTGAGGCGCTCCATGAAGCGGTACATGAGCTCGCGCCACGACCAGAAGTCGTCGTGCGCTGCCGCGCGCACGTCCGTGAGGCCCGCCATGGCGCGCTGGAAGGCGTGCGAGTGCAGGTTCGCCATCCCCGCGAGCACCGGGCCGTGCAGGCGCTCCGCGCCGTCGGGCGCGCTTTTCGTGTCCAGCGCGCTGATGTCGCCGCCCTCGACGCTGATGAGCACGTCGCGCGCCCATCCCGAGGGCAGAAGCGCATCGCGCGCGAAGTATTTTTTCACGCCGTTATCATAGCCAGATGCACGATGCCGTCTGGCTGAACGCCAACCTCGCGACCATGACTGCGGGCTCTCCCTATGGCGCCATCGTGGACGGCGCCATCGCCGTGACGCAAGGTCGCATTTCCTGGGTCGGCCCGCGT
>DASXRW010000186.1:0-2098 GCA_036506355.1 Burkholderiales bacterium | reverse complement strand
GGCGGAAAAAGGCGAGGTGAAAATCCTCGCGGTGACGGTGCTCACCAGCCTCGACCGCGGCGACCTGGACGATTTTGGCTTCTCGGTCGATGTCGAACGCCTGGTGCTATCGCGCGCGCGGCGCGCGATGGAGGCGGGCTGCGATGGGGTCATCTCCTCCGGTCTCGAAGCACAGCGGCTGAAGAGCGAGTTCCATGACCGGCTGCTGGTCGTGACGCCGGGAATCCGACCGGTGGACAACAAACCGGCGGACGACCAGAAACGCACGGTCGACGTCGCGCAGGCTTTCGCCAACGGCGCCGATTACATCGTGGTCGGCCGCCCGATCCGCCAGGCCGCGGATCCGCGCGCCGCGGCCGAGGCGATGCAGGCGACGATTGCGGCTATTTTCCCTGCCTAGCGAAAAGCTCCTCGAGCAGCCGCTCGAGATGCGCATGGATCGGCAGCTGCGAGCCGTGAAACAGCACCTGCTCTTTACCTCCCTGGCCGCGCGTCACGCGGATGGTCGGAAAGTTCTCGACCTCCAGGTCGCCGACCTCGTCGGCCTGGTCCTCGATGTCGATCCAGCGGAACTGCGCGGCCGGGAATTTTTCGGCGAGCGCGAAAAACCCCGGGCGATAGTCGACGCAGGTGTCGCACCATTCCGCGCAAAGGCAGCTCACCACGAACATGGCTGATTCTATGCACGCCGTTGTGGGCATGATCGGCCTCGTGGCGCTCGCCTGGCTCGTGAGCGAGGAGCGCCGTGGCGTGCCCTGGCGCGCGGTGCTGGCGGGGATCGGCCTCGAGTTGGTGCTGGCGCTCGTCTTCCTGAAGGTCGCGATAGTAAAAAGCGCATTTCTTGCGCTGAACGACGCGCTGCTGGTGCTCGAGCGCGCGACGCAGGCCGGCACCGGCCTGGTGTTCGGCTACCTGGGCGGGGCGCCGGCGCCGTTCGCCGTGACCGCGCCGGAAGCGACCTTCATCCTCGCGTTTCGCGCGCTGCCGCTCGTGCTGGTGATCAGCGCGCTCTCCGCGCTGCTCTTCTATTGGCGCGTGCTGCCGGCCATCGTGCACGCGATTTCGTGGCTCTTGCGCAAGTCGATGGGGGTGGGCGGCGTCGTGGGATTGTCGACGGCGGCGAATGTCTTCGTCGGCATGGTCGAGGCGCCGCTCTTCGTGCGCCCCTATCTCGCGCGCGTCTCGCGCGGCGAGCTCTTCGCGATTATGGCCGCGGGCATGGCTTCGATCGCGGGCACCGTGCTGTTCCTCTACGCCAGCATCCTCGGCCCGGTGCTGCCCGACGCGGTGGCGCATCTCCTGATCGCGTCGATCCTGTCGGCGCCCGCCGCGCTCGCCGTGTCGTTCGTGATGGTGCCGCCGCACGGCGAGGCCACCGGTGGGGAACTCGAGCTGCGGTCCGAGGCGAGCGGCAGCATGGACGCCATCACGCGCGGCACGCTCGACGGTGCGCAGCTCCTGCTCAACATCGTGGCGATGCTGGTGGTGTTCGTTGCCCTCGTCGCGCTGGTCAATCTGGTGATCGCGCCCTACAGCCTGCAGGGGCTGCTCGGCGTGGCTCTCGCGCCGCTCGCCTGGCTCGCCGGCGTGCCCTGGGCCGAGGCGCAAGGCGCGGGCGCGCTGCTCGGCACCAAGACCGTTTTGAACGAGCTGGTCGCCTATATCGATTTGTCCAGGAGCGATCTGTCGGAGAGGAGCCGCCTGCTGATGACGTACGCGCTCTGCGGCTTCGCGAACTTCGGCAGCCTCGGCATCATGATCGGCGGCTTGGGCACGATGTGTCCCGAGCGGCGCGCCGAAGTCGTCGCGCTCGGCATGAAGTCGATCATCGCGGGAACGCTCGCGACTTGTTTCACCGCCGCGAGCGTCGCCTTGATTTTGTAGGAGTTAATTTTTGCGTCATCAGGCTGTAGTTGGCTGACTACAGCTGGTTCATATTTTTAAGGATATCGACTACCCGGGGGCGGGCCCTAGCATCGTTCCCGACATGAGACCCGAGGTGATGGAGCGGCTGCGCGAAGCGCACGACCTTTACTCGCTGACCCAGGGGGTGCTGGGCCTTTGCCAGCCCTACGGTCCGGTCCACAGCTTCAAGCTG
>DASXRW010000185.1:0-3665 GCA_036506355.1 Burkholderiales bacterium | reverse complement strand
CTCGGCGGCTATTACGCCACGCTCGACACCTCGGCGCGCGGCGTGGCGAGCCAGAGCAATTCGCAGCTCACCTACGGCGGCGGCCTGCAGTGGGATTTCATCGGCGGCTACGGCGTGCGCGCCGACTGGCAGCGCTACCGCAAGGTCGGCAAGGAATCAAGCCTCTACGGCGTGAACTACTACGACGTGCTCGCCGTGGCGCTCGTCTACCGGTTCCGCTGATGTAGCGTCACACGAGCAGGGTGGATGGTTCACCCCGCGCGTGGAGAATTTGCGGATGCCCGCCGCCCCTTCGCGCGACAGCGCGTTTCTCGCAAAGATCACACGCCCTGGCTTCACCCAGGTGCTGCGGCGCGAGCGCCTGTTCCGGCGGCTCGACGCGAGCCGCGAGCCGATGATCTGGGTGAGCGCGCCGCCCGGCGCCGGCAAGACCACGCTCGCCGCGAGCTACCTGGTCGAGCGCGATCCTGCGCATCTCTGGTACCAGCTCGACGCGCGCGACGCCGATCCGGCGACCTTCTTCCACTACCTCGGGTTCGCGGTGCGCGCCGCGGCGCCGCGCCTGCAGTTCGACCTGCCGCATCTCACCGCGGAATATCTCCTCGGCCTGCGCGCCTTCGCGCGCCGCTATTTCCAGGCCTTCGCCGCGCAGCTCCATGCGCCGTTCGTGCTCGTGTTCGACAACTACCACGAGCTGCCGGCGGAGGCGCCGGTGCACGCGGTGATCCGCGACGGCGTGGCGGCGCTGCCCGGCGGATTCCGCACGCTGGTGCTCAGCCGCGCGGCGCCGCCTCCCCTGCACGCGGCCTCGATGGCGCGGCTCGGCTGGGAGGAGCTGCAGCTCACGCTCGATGAGGTCGAGGGCATCGAGCGGCTGCGCAAGGGCCGCGCGCCGCAGGCGCATCGCGAGCTGCACGGCAAGAGCTCGGGCTGGGCGGCCGGCGTGGTGCTGATGCTCGAGCACGACAAGGCGCAACGCGCCTCGCAGCCGTTCCTGCAGAGCGACCCGCAGCAGCTCTTCAACCACTTCGCCGGGCAGATCTTCGAGCGGCTCGAGCCGCGCATGCAGCAGGGCCTGCTCGCGAGCGCGCTGCTGCCGAAGATGACCGCGCGCATGCTGGTCGGGCTCACCGGCGCGCCCGCCGCGGGCGACTGGCTCGAGGAGCTGCACCGCAAGAATTACTTCACGCTGAAGCATCCGCAGGCCGAGCCGGCCTACGAATATCACCCGCTGTTCCGCGAGTTCCTGCTCGCCGGCGCGAAGCGCGCGTTGGCGCCCGAGCGGCTGCAGGAGCTGCGTAAGCGCGCCGCCGCGCTCGCCGAGGCCGACGGCCAGCTCGAGACCGCCGCCGAGCTGCTGCGCGCCTGCGGCGACTTCCGCGGCGTCGCCGGGCTCATCCTGCGCCATGCGCGCGAGCTCCTCGAGCAGGGGCGCGGCCAGGTGGTGGAGGCCTGGCTCGCGAGCCTGCCGGCGATGGTGCGCATGGGTGATCCGTGGCTCTCGTACTGGCACGGCCTGTGCCGGATGCCCTTCAATCCGGCCGAGGCGCGCGGGCATTTCGAGCATGCCTATGCGCGCTTCAAGGCGGCCGGCGACAGGGTCGGTCACGCGGCTGCGTGGTGCGCCGTGGTCGACAGCTACGTGTTCGAATGGGGCAACTTCGAGCCGCTGTCTCACTGGCTCGCCGAGATGGAGCCCTCGGACGCGGCCTGGCCGCCCGAGATCGAGGCGCAGATCGCCTGCGGCATGTTCCTCGCGCTGATGTACGCGGAACCGCAGCATCCGCAGATGCGCCATTGGGAAACGCGCGCGCGGGAGATCATCCTGTCCGGCGCGCATCCGGCGCTGCAGGTCAAGGTCGGCAATCACCTGCTCATCTACTACACGTGGTGGCTCGGCGATCTTGCGAGCGCCGAGGTGCTGGTCGAAAACCTGCGCGCGCAAGTCATGCGTCCAGGCACGCCGCCGCTGCTCGTCATCAACTGGGACGGGATGGCCGCGGGCTTTTACTGGATGCGCGCGGCGAACGCGGAGTGCCTCGCGCGCGTCGAGCATGGCCTCGAGACGAGCCGCACCACCGGGGTGCACGTCTGGGACCGCCTGCTTTGCTCGCAGGGCCACTTCGGCAGCCTCTCCGAGGGCAATGCGCCGCTCGCGCGCCGCTACCTCGACCGCATGGAGAGCGCGCTCACCATGAGCCGGCCGATGGACGCCGCGATGTACCACTACCACAGCGCCTGGTACGAGCTCTCGCAGGGCCGCGTCGAGCGCGCGGGCGAATTCGCGCGCACGGCGGTGAGCCTCGCCGACCAGGCCGGCGCGCGCTTTCCGGCCGCGGTCATGCGCAACGATCTCGGCCGCGTGCTGTTCTATCTCGGCGACAAGCCCGGCGCGCTCGCGCTCGTGCGGCAGGCACGCGAAGAAGGCCGCGCCATGCGCGCGCAGACCATCGAGTACCTTACCTTCATCGCCGAGGCGGAGATTGCGCTGGAATCGGGCGACGACACCGGCTGCATCGCGGCGCTTCGCCAAGGATTGCACGTCGGCGCCGCGCAGGGCTTCGTCAACCACACCTGGTGGTCCTCGCCGATCATGTCGCGGCTCTACGGCCGCGCGCTCGCTCACGACATCGAGAACCAGTATGTGAACGAGGTGATGCGAAAGCGCGGCTTACACTAGCGGATGCGAGCGCTCCTCTTAGCAGCACTGCTGATCTCCTTCCCGCTCCACGCGCAAGATTGGCCCGCCAAGGCCGTGCGCATCATCGTGCCTTTCCCCGCCGGCGGCAGCGCCGACCTGATGCCGCGCGTGGTGGCGGAGAAACTGAGCGAAAAATGGGGCCAGCCGGTGATCGTCGACAACCGGCCCGGCGCCGCGGGCAACATCGGCGCCGACGTGGTGTTCCGCGCCGAGCCCGACGGCTACACGCTGCTGTCGAGCCCGCCGCCGCCGCTCGTGATCAACAAGCTCCTGTACCCGAAGCTTTCGTACGATCCCGATCAGTTCGCGCCGATCACCGTGATCGGCGCGATCCCCAACGTCCTGCTGGTGCATCCCAAAGTCGGCGCGAATTCGGTCGCCGAGCTGATCGCCATCGCGAAGCAGAACCCGGGAAAGCTGAACTACGCCTCACAGGGCAGCGGCACCACTTCGCATCTCACCGCCGAGCTCTTCAAGGCCATGGCCGGCGGGTTGCAGATCGCCCATATCCCTTACAAGGGCACTGCGCCCGCACTGACTGATCTGCTCGCCGGGCAGGTCGACATGATGTGCGACAACCTCGGCGTATCCCTGCCGCACGTGCGCTCGGGGAAGCTGAAGGCGCTTGCGGTCGCGAGCCGCAGCCGCTTTCGCGGCCTGCCCGAGGTCCCCGCGCTCGCCGAGACGCTGCCCGGCTTCGAGTCGTCGGCCTGGTTCGGCATCGTCGCGCCGCCGCGCACGCCTAATGCCATCGTCGAGAAGGTCGCCACCGGTGTGCAGGAGGCGCTCAAGCTCCCCGACGTGCAGAAGCGCCTCGCCGATCTCTCCGCCGAGCCGATGGGCCTCGGCCCGGGCGAGACCGCGGCGTTCATGCGCCAGGAAGTCGAGCGCTGGGGCGCGGTGATCCGCACCGCGGGCGTAAGACTCGAGTGAAGCCGAAGATCGCGATCGCCACCGGCGATCC
>DASXRW010000184.1:0-7178 GCA_036506355.1 Burkholderiales bacterium | reverse complement strand
GGTGAAGAGCGCGGTGGTCGAGGCGGCTTCGAGCACGTCGCGCCAGCCGAGCTCGCGGAACACGAGCCAGGTGACGAGCGCGGCGTAGACGCAGGCCACGGCCGCCGCCTCGGTCGGCGAGAAGACACCGCCGTAGATGCCGCCGAGGATGATGAACGGGGCGCCGAGCGCCCAGATGCCGCGGGCGAAGGCCTTTCCGAACTGTTTGAAAGAAAACGGGTGGCCGCGCTCGAAGTTATGCCGTCTTGCGTACCACACGACGTAGATCGCGATCATCCCGGCGATCAAGAGGCCGGGCAGCACGCCCGCGGCATAGAGGCGCGGCACCGACTCCTGCGCGGCCGTGCCGTAGACGATCATCGGGATCGAGGGTGGGATGATGATGTCGATCGCGCCGACCGCAGTGATCAGGCCGGCCGAGAAGGTCTCGGGATAGCCCGCGCGCCGCATCGGCGGCAGCATCGCCTTGCCGACGGTCGCGACCGTGGCCGCGCTCGCGCCCGAGATCGCGCCGAAGATCGCCGAGGTGCCGACGCAGGTGACGCCGAGGCTCCCCGGCACCCGGCCGACGCCCGCCTGCACGAAGTCGACGATGCGCTGCGCCACGCTGCCGCGCGACATAAGCTCGCCCGCGTAGATGAAGAACGGCACGGCGAGCAGCGCGAAGGCGTCGATCGCGCCGAAGAGGTTCTGGTGCAGCGCCGCGAGCGGCACGTGCATGAAAAACACCAGCGCCACGCTCACCGCTGTGAGCAGCACGACGTAGATCGGAAAGCCGAGCAGCAGCAGCACCACCGGCACGACGCCGAGGGCGAAGCTCATGAATGATTACGGACGTTGTCCGGAATTCAGGCGGCCTTTTTGCGCTTCTCCCGGGTCCAGGCGTCGAGCTCGGCGCGCGCTTTCTTGCGGTAGTCGGCGATCTGCTCGGCGCTGCCGGTGACCGTGGTGAGCTCCATGCGCGCGCCGTTCGGATCGAAGAAGTAGATCGACTTCACCCAGCCGTCGTGGTCGAGCGGACCGACGACGTCGACGCCCGCGGCCTTGAGCCGCTGGTGTGCCTTCTCCAGGTGCTCGAGCGACTCGACCTCGAGCGCCATGTGGTTGCACCAGCGCGGCGTGTTGGGCGAGGGCTCGGATGCGACGTTGTCGCCGAGATCGAAGAAGGCCAGCGATGATCCGTCGGTCATCTCGAAAAAGATGTGCGCGAACTTCTCGACGCGCTCGCCGCTCGTGCCGACGTACTCGTCCTCGCGGATGAAGTGCGTGAGCGGCAGGCCGAGGATGTCCTCGTAGAAGTGGCGCGTCTCTTCGGCGTCGCGGCAGCGGAAGGCCCAGTGGTGCAGGCCGCGGATGGGCACGAATTTGTCCATGGAAGCTCCTTTACTTGGTGCCGACGTGCAGCACGCGGCCCTGTTTGTCGCCCTCGTACATGCGCACCACCATGCCCTCGGGATCGAAGCCGATGCGCTTGCCGTCGGCGAAGCCGTAGCTCGATTCGACGCTGCCGAGCACGCCCTTATAGCCGCGCGTCGCCTGCATCGCCTGGCGCACCTTCTCCTTGTCGGTGCTGCCGGCGCGCCGGATCGCATCGGCGGCGAGCATCACGCCGTCGTAGCCGTAGCCCATCATGTTGTGTGGCTCGTAGCCCATCTCCTTGGCGTAGCCGGCGATGAACTGCCTGACCTGCGGCTTGGCCGGATCCCAGGCATCGACGAAGGTCACGCCGTCGAGCAGCCCCTTGCCGACCGTCATGTAGACCGGCACCGCGAGGTTGTAATTGCCGACGAGCGGCGTCTTCATGCCGTGCAGGCGATAGGACTTCAGGATCAGCAGGTTCTCCGAGGTGAGAAGCGTGGCGAGGAAAATGGCGTCGGGCTTCGCCGCGCGCACCTTCTGCATCTGCGCTTCGGCCGAGGTCGAGCCCGCCGGCAGCATCTCTTCGCTCACCACCTCGATCGCGTTTTTCTCCAGTTCGGTCTTGAACGCCTTGGCGGTGGCCTGGCTGATCGCCGTGTTATCCGAGAGCAGCGCGACTCGCTTGTAATTCTTGTGGCGCGCGTAGGAGAGCAGCGTCGCGATCTGGGTCGAGGCGAGCGGCCCGGTCTGCCAGAAGTTGGGATTGTTGACCTGCGTCGTGAGCGTATCGACGGTCAGCGAAGGCGCGAGGTGCGGTGTCTTCGTCTCGACGGTCACCGTCTGCGCCTGCAGCGCGGCGACCGTGTGCGTGAGCGAGAGAATGAAATCGGCGCCGGCTTCCGAAAGCTTGTGCGCCGCGGTGGCCGAGAGGTCCGGCTTCGACTGGTCATCCTCGGTGAGGAGCTCGACCTTCCGGCCGAGGATCCCGCCCTTCGCGTTCAGCTCTTTCACCGCATACACCGCTCCCTGCGAGATCGGCTCGGACCACGCCTTCGCGAAGCCGATGCGGTCGACGATGATGCCGATCTTGACCGGCTCCTGCGCGAGCGCCGGCAGCGAAAAGAGCGCTCCGGCGCATACGGCCCAAAATGCTTTCATGGTCTTCCTCCCGAATTCCGGACAACGTCCGTAATTATTCAGCCCCAAGGATAGTTGCGCTCTGCTGAGGCGATGCGCGCGTTGTCCCGCGTCGAGACGCCCCAGTGATCGGTGCGCCCCGGCGGCCAGCCCCAGTCCTCCGGGCCGCCGACCTTGTAATCGTCGCCGACCTCTTCGACTTCCGCGGTGTACTCGATTACGCCGCCATGCGGGCCGATAAAGTAGCCGAAGACGTTGTTGCCAGGCCCGTGGCGTCCGGGCCCCCACACCGGCGCGAAGCCGGCATCGCGCATGCGGCCGATGCCGCGCATCACGGCGTCGATGTCCGCCATCTCGAAGGCGATGTGGTTGAGCGTCGACATGCCGCCGCGCGCATAGGCGATGCAGTGATGCGTGCGGTTGCAGCGCACGAAATGCATGTGGCGCGTGCGATCCGAGAGCTTGAAGCCGAGCTGCTCGATCGCGAAGCGCTCGGCCGCATCGGCGTCCGCGGAGTTCAGCACCACGTGCGAGAGCTGGATCGGGCGGTCGCGATGCGCCGGCAGCGGCGCCACCGGCGTCTCATAGACGAAGCGGTAGGTCTCGCCGTCGGGCCGCTTGAGCTCGCGCTCCTTCCCGATCTCGGCGCGCGAGCCGCTGAAGGTGATGCTGCGGATCGACGGCTGGCCCTGGTCGAGGCCGATGATGTAGGGCAGCCCGGCCGTGCCGCGCAGCTTCGTGCCGCCATCGACCGGGGTGAGCCCCCATACCTTGGCAAAGAATTCCGCCGTAGCGCCGACGTCGGCGACCCGCAATTCCACACTTTGCAGTCTCATGGACCGCAAGTGTGCCTTAAGCTAGCGCCGATGGGTCTCGGCAGGCGCTTGCGCATCGGCTTGGACATCGGTGGCACGTTCACCGACTTCGTGCTCTACGACGCCGAAGCGAGGGCGCTGTCGCTCTACAAGTGCCTGACCACGCCGCACGATCCGTCGGTCGCGGCGCTCGAAGGCCTTGCCCAACTGACCGGCCAGGTGGGCATTTCGCTCGCCGAGGTCGACGAGATCGTGCACGGCACCACGCTCGTCACCAACGCCATCATCGAGCGCCGCGGCGCGCGGCTCGGCCTCATCACCACGGCGGGCTTTCGCGATGTGCTCGAGATGGGCATCGAGCAGCGCTACGACATCTACGATCTGTTCCTGCGCTTTCCGGAGCCGCTGGTGCCGCGCCGCCACCGCCTGGCAGTGCCGGAGCGGCTCGATCGCGACGGGCGCGTGGTGGTGCCGCTCGACCTCGATGCGTTGCGCGCGGCGGTGCGCCGGCTCGCCGATGAGCGCGTCGAGGCGCTCGCGCTGTGCTTTTTGCACTCGTACGCGAACCCGGCGCATGAGCAGGCCGCCGCTAACCTGATCCGGCGCGAATTCCCCGCGCTATCGCTCTCGCTTTCTTCCGAAGTGGTCGCCGAGCTGCGCGAATATCCGCGCGCGGTGACGACCTGCGCCAATGCCTACGTGCAGCCGCTGGTGGAGCGCTATCTCGCCAACCTCGAGGCGAGCCTCGCGGCGCGCGGCTTCCGCGGCGCGCTGCGTCTCATGCACTCGGCCGGTGGCTTGGTCTCGCCGGCGGCGGCACGCCGCTTCCCGATCCGCCTGCTCGAGTCCGGTCCGGCGGGCGGCGCGCTCGCCAGCGCGCTCGTCGGCAAGCTCGCTCAGCGCACGGGCGTCATCTCCTTCGATATGGGCGGCACCACCGCCAAGGCCTGCCTGGTGGAGAACGAGCGCACGGAGGTCGCATCCATGATGGAGGCGGCGCGCGTGCACCGTTTCAAGCCCGGCTCGGGGCTGCCGATCAAGGCGCCGGTGATCGACATGATCGAGATCGGCGCGGGCGGCGGCTCGATCGCCGCCATCGACGAGGTCGGCCTGCTGCGCGTCGGTCCGCGGTCAGCCGGAGCCGATCCGGGTCCGGCGTGCTACGGCCGCGGCGGCAGCGAGCCGACGGTGACCGATGCGAATCTGCTGCTCGGCTACTACGACCCGGCGTTTTTCCTCGGCGGGCGCATGACGCTCGAGCGCGAGGCCGCGCACGCGGCGCTCGCCCGGCTCGGGGAGAAACTCGGCCTCTCGGCGCTCGCGGCGGCGCACGGCATCCACGAGATCGTCACCGAGAACATGGCGGCGGCCGCGCGCATCCATCTCGTCGAGAAAGGCAAGGATCCGCGCAACTACGCGCTGGTCGGTTTTGGCGGGGCGGGGCCCGCGCATGCCGCGGGCGTGGCGCGCGTCCTCGGCGTGCGCGAGGTGATCATTCCGCCCGCCTCCGGCGTGGCGTCGTGCCTCGGTTTTCTGGCCGCGCCGCTCAGCTTCGAGCGCGTGCGCTCGCAGCCGATGCTGATCGGCGATGAGGCCGATGCGGCAGCTATCGAGCGCATCCTGCACGAGCTCGAATCGCAGGCGCGCGCGCTATTGGCCGAGGCGGGCGTGGCCCACGATGCGATGCGCGTCGAGCGCAGCGCCGACATGCGCCTCGCCGGCCAGATGCACGAGATCAACGTACCGCTGCCGGCCGGCCCAATCGGGCCGTCGTCGCTCGAGGCGATTCGCCGCGCCTTCGCCGAGGTGTATACCAAGCGCTACACCTCGCTCTATGCCGGCGCCGCGATCGAGGCCATCAGCTGGCGGGTGCGGGTGCTCGGTCCGCTGCCCACGCTATCACTCGACCAAACGAAGGGTGCGCGGAGCGGTGCAAACAAACGCAAGGCGTCGCGGCAGGCATGGTTCGGACGCGGCTTCCTCGAGGTGCCGGTCTACGACCGCTATGCGCTCGTGCCCGGCGATCGCATTGAGGGACCGGCGATCGTCGAGGAACGCGAGGCGACGACCGTGGTGCCGCCGGGCGATGAGCTGCGCGTGGATGAACATCTCAACCTGCGGCTCAGCGTCGCTGTCGCAGCGCGGCCCGCGGCGATGGTGGTCCCCGGCATGGCGCTCGCCGATGCGGTGGCCCGTATCGAAGCCGATCCCATCTCGCTCGAGATCATGTGGAGCCGCCTCGTCACCGTGGTCGACGAGATGTGGCTCACGGTCGTACGCACCGCCTTTTCGCTCATCATCTCGGAAGCGCAGGACTTCGCCTGCGAGCTGCTCGATGCGCGCGGCGAGCCGCTCGCGCATTCGCCGCGCGCCATGCCGGTGTTCAACCTGTGCCTGCCACGCGCGGTGAAGGCGCTGCTCGCGAAGTTCCCGCCGCAGACGCTCGCGCCCGGCGATGTGCTCGTCACCAATGATCCGTGGCTGTGCGCCGGCCATCTTTTCGACGTCTGCGTGCTGACGCCGGTGTTCCGCGACGCTCGGCTGGTCGGCTTCGTCTGCACCGTCGGGCACGTGAGCGACATCGGCGGCACCAAGGACTCGCTCGCGGCGCGCGAAATCTACGAGGAGGGCATCCAGATCCCGCCGCTGAAGCTCTATCGCGCGGGCCAGCCGAACGAGGATCTGTTCACGCTCATCGCCGAGAACGTGCGCAATTCGGCGCAGGTGCTCGGCGACCTGCATGCCTTCATGTCGGCGAACGCGGTGGGCGCCGAGCGGCTCAGCGCGTTCATGGACGAGTACGGCATGCACGAGCTCGTCGCGCTGGCCGCAGTGCTGCAGGGCCGCTCGGAGAAGGCGATGCGCGAGGCGATCGCCGCGCTGCCCGACGGCGTGTACAGCTCCGAGGTGTGGAATAACCCGCTCGGCGAGCCGATGCGCTACCCGCTCAGGCTCATCGTCAAGGGCGACACGATCGAAGTGGACTTCGCTGGCGCGCCGCCGCAGCAGCAGCAGGGCGGGCTCAACTGCACGATGAACTACACCGCCGCCCACTCGACTTACCCGCTGAAATGCATGCTCACGCCGAACGTGCGCGGCAACGCCGGCGACTATCGTCCCTTCACCGTAAAGGCGCCCCAGGGCAGCATCCTCAATTGCGACAAGCCGATGGCGGTGAACCTGCGCACGCGCACCGGCTGGTACATCGCGCCGAACATCTTCGGCGCGCTCGCCAGGGCGGCGCCCGAGCGCGTGCAGGCGGCGACCGGCCTGCCGGTTGCCATCACCATCTACGGCCGCGACGCCGATGGGCGCATTTACTCGGACCACCTCTTCATGGGCGGCGGTCAGGGCGCATCAAATGCGCACGACGGCCTCTCGGCGCTTCTCTGGCCGACCTCGGCTGCCGGCACTTCGGTGGAACTGTTCGAGCAGCGCGTGCCGGTGCTGGTGATGGAGAAAACGCTGATCCCGGACTCGGGCGGTCCCGGCCGCCATCGCGGCGGCCTCGGTCAGCGCGTCAGGGTGAGAAAGCTGAAATCCGACGGCCTGGCGACGCTCGCCTCGGTTTACCCCGAAGGGGTTGGCATCGGGGTCGAGGGCTTGTTCGGCGGGCGCGCCGGCCGCTCCGCGCTCGGCGTGGTGCGCAACGCCGCCGGCGCGATGGTCAAGGACTGCGGCACCGGCGCGCTCGTCTCGACGACGAGCGATCAGGAAATCATCGAGGTGTGCCTCTCGGGCGGCGCCGGATTCGGGCCGCCCGCGGAACGCCCGGCGCTCGCCATCGAGCGCGATGTCGCCGAAGGCTATGTCACGCCGGAGGGCGCCGTGCGCGACTACGGCGCGCGCATCGAGCGCCTCGCCGAC
>DASXRW010000183.1:0-2142 GCA_036506355.1 Burkholderiales bacterium | reverse complement strand
ACCACCTTCGAGGTGGCGCAACAGGTGCCCGAGCTCGGCTTCTTTAACCGCGCGTATCTGTTCCGCGACTACGAGCACGCCTACAAGACGTTCACCGGCCCGGTTGGCAAGCGCTACGCCGATACGGTGGCGCAGAAGATGTCCATCGTGATCCTCGCGCCGACCTATCTCGGCACGCGCCAGGTCAACCTGCGCGCCGCGCGCGACGTGAGAGGGCCACAGGACCTCGCGGGCGTGAAGCTGCGCATGCCCGGCGGGCCCGACTGGCTGCTGCTCGGGCAATCGCTCGGCGTGACGCCGACGCCGATGGGCATGCCGGAGGTGTATCTCGCGCTGCAGACCGGCGCGATCGACGGGCAGGAGAACCCGCCCACCATCTTCAACGCCGCCAAGTTCTACGAGGTGACGAAGCAGATGGTGATCACCTCGCATCTCGTGCAACCGGTGTTCTACGCCATCGCCAAGCCCTATTGGGACAAGCTCTCGCCCGAGCAGAAGCGCAAGGTTCAGGCGGCGGCGACGCAGGCGGCGAAATGGAACGATGAGCAGCGTCTGGCGGATGAGAAGACCGTGATCGATGGGCTCGCCGCGAAGGGTCTCACGGTGACGCGACCCGATCTCGGCGCGTTCCGCGCCAACGCGGATAAGGTGTACGCCACCGCGGACGCGGCCAAAGCCTGGGATCGCAAGATGATGGACGAGGTGATGGCAGTCAAATGAGGCAGTTGGCTGCCGCGATCTCGGCTCTTCTGATCGCGGCGGTGCTCGGTGCGGTGCTCCTCGGCGTCGCGCGCCGCTATCTCTTCGGCGCGCCGCTCACCTGGGGCGACGAGCTCTCCGCGGTGCTCTTCGTCTGGACGGTGTTCTGGACCGCGGCCTTCGCCGTGCCGCTGCGCGAGCACGTCGCCTTCGATCTGATGTTCGAATCGCTCCCGCCCGGCGCTCGCCGCGTGCTCGGCATTGTGGCGTCGGCGGCGGTGGGACTCGCACTGCTGGCAGCGCTGCCGAAGACGGTGGAGTTCGTCGCGTTCCTGTGGCGCGAGCGAACCCCGGCGCTGCAGTGGCGCCTGGATTACGTCTACGCCTGCTTTCCGCTCTTCATGGGCGGGGCGGCGCTGCGCTTCCTCGCGCAGGCGCTGCGGCTATGTCTGCGCCGTTCCTGATCCTCGTCGCCATCTTTCTCGCGCTGACGCTCGCGCGCGTGCCCATCGCGTTCGCGATGCTCGTCGCCGCGCTCGCCTATCTCTTCGCCGCCGGGCGTGACCTCGGCCTTGCGGCGGACCAGATCATGAACACGCTGGCAAATAACTATCTGCTGGTCGCGATCCCGCTTTTCATGCTCGCCGCCAACCTGATGAACGCGGGCTCGATCAGCGATCGCCTGTTCGCCGCCTGCCACGTCTTCGTCGGCCGCATCAGGGGCGGCCTCGCGCAGGTCGACGTGCTGGTGAGCGTGCTCTTCGCCAGTATGAGCGGCAGCGCGGTGGCGGATGCCGCAGGCCCGGGCCTCGTGACGATCCGCGCGATGGACAAGGCGGGCTATCCGCGCGGCTTCGCTGCGGCGATCGTCGCGGCCTCGTCGGTGCTCGGGCCGATCATCCCGCCGTCGATCCCGATGATCCTGTACGCGCTGATGGCGAACGCCTCGATCGCCGCCTTGTTCCTTGGCGGCGTGCTGCCGGGTCTGCTGATCGCCGGCGCCATGATGGCCGTGGTCTGGATCACCGCCCGGCGCCGGGATTTCCCGATCGAGCCGCCGATCCCGCGCGCCGAACGGCCCCGCGTGCTCGCGCGAGCGCTAATGCCGCTCGGCATGCCGGTGGTGCTGCTCGGCGGCATCTATAGCGGCGCCTTTACGCCGACCGAAGCCGCCGCTGTCGCGGCGCTCTACGCGCTGCTGCTCGCGGGTGTGGTGTACCGCGAGCTCGGCTGGCCTCAGGTCTTCGGCGCCTTTGCCGACACGGCGCGCCAGACGGCGGTGATCCTGCTCATGATCTGCGGCGCCTTCGCCGTGAATTACGCGGTGACCGCGGAGCAGCTCGACAAGGCGCTCGCCGCCTGGATCGCAGGCCTCGGGCTGAGCCCGCTCGCGTTCCTCGTGACGGTGAACCTCGTGTTTCTGGTGCTGGGCTGCCTGATCGA
>DASXRW010000182.1:0-14813 GCA_036506355.1 Burkholderiales bacterium | reverse complement strand
CGCGCGCCGATGCGCGAGCCGAGCATTACGCCGAGGATCGACGGCACGACGATCAGCGGCAGCAGCGCGCCGCGATGCAGGTAGACCCACGCCGCGGAGCTGTTGATCACCGAGATGAGCAGCCCGCTCGAGCCCACCGCGACCTTGAGCGGCGCCGCCATCAGCAAATTGAGCGCCGGCACGTTGGCGAAGCCCGCACCCAGGCCGAAGATCCCGCCGACGAAGCCGATCGCGCCGAAGGCGGCGAGCCCCAGGAGCGTGCGCCGGGTGCGCCAGTCGATGGTCATGCCGGCCGCCGGGTCGTGGAACTCGCCCTCGAGCCGCAGCAGCACGCCGAGCGCGTCGGCTTCGACGTTCGCGAGATCGGCGGCGCGCAAGCGCCAGATGAGGAGCGCGATGCCGATGATCAGCGTGCCGAGCAGCGTTTGCAGGAGCTCGGTCGGCACCGCGAAGCCGACCAGCGCGCCGGCGAACGAGGCGATCGAGCCGACCAGCGCGAGCGGCAGCACGAGCCGCAGGCTTGCCATGCCCGCGCGCAGCAGCGGCGGCCCGGCCGCGAGGGTGCCTGCGAGCGCGAACATCAGGCCCGCGCCGCGCACGAAGTCGAGGTGAAAGGGGAACACGCTGCCGACGATCGGCACGAACAGCACCCCGCCGCCGACGCCGGCGAGCACCGCGACGATGCCGATCGCGAAGCTGACGGCGAAGAGCGCGATCGGCCAGATCCACCATGGCACGGCAGCGGCTTCCATCACGTTCGGGCTATTCTGCCGATTTATGCCCCAGCTCGCCGCCAACCTGTCGATGCTCTTCCACGAGCTCGATTTCCTCGAGCGCTTCGCCGCCGCGCGCGCGGCGGGCTTCCGCTACGTGGAGTACCAGTTCCCGTACGCTTACTCGGCCACCGAGCTGGCGCAGCGCGCGCGTGATGCCGGAGTGCAAGTCGTGCTGCACAACCTGCCCGCGGGCGACATGGCGAAAGGCGAGCGCGGCATCGCCTGTCTGCCGGGACGCGAGCGCGAGTTCCGCGACGGCGTCGAGCGCGCCATCGAGTACGCCACCGCCGTGGCGTGCCCGCGTGTGAATTGCATCGCCGGGCTTGCGGCGCAGGATGTGCAGCATTTCGACACACTGGTCGCAAATCTGCGCCATGCCGCGCGCCGGCTGGGCGAAGTCGGCGTGCAGCTCCTGATCGAGCCGATCAATACGCGCAGCGTGCCTGGGTTTTTCCTCACCGGCACGCGCCAGGCGATCGATGTGCTGAACGCGGTGGGCGAGGCGAACGCCTTTCTGCAGTACGACGTGTTTCACATGCAGATCATGGAGGGCGACCTCGCGCGCAGTATCGAGCGGCTGCTCGCGCGCATCGGCCACCTCCAGATCGCCGACGTGCCCGAGCGCCACGAGCCCGGCACGGGCGAGATCAACTTCGATTTTCTGCTCGCTCACCTCGACGCCATCGGCTACTCGGGCTGGGTGGGATGCGAATACAATCCCCGCGGTGACACGCTCGAAGGCCTGAAGTGGGCCAAGCCGTATCTGTAAGCCGGCAGCATGAAGTGGCGCGCGCCCTGCGCGCATTCCTGCCGGCGCGCGCGGTGCTCTTCGAGGAGGAGGACACGCGGCCTTACGAGTGCGATGGGCTGACGGCCTATCGCCAGCTGCCGATGGTGGTCGCGCTGCCGGAGAGCGAGGAACAGGTGCAGCGCATCCTCAGAACGTGCTCATCCCTTGGCGTTCCACTGGTACCCCGCGGCGCCGGTACCGGCCTTTCGGGCGGCGCGCTGCCGCCAGGCGACGGGGTGCTGCTCTCGATGGCGAAATTCATGCGCGTGCTGCGCGTCGATCCGCGCGCGCGCGTGGCGGTGGTGCAGCCCGGCGTGCGCAACGCCGTGATCTCCGAGGTCGCGGCGCCGCACGGCCTGTACTACGCGCCCGATCCGTCGAGCCAGATCGCCTGCACCATCGGCGGCAACGTCGCCGAGAACTCGGGCGGCGTGCACTGCCTGAAGTACGGCCTGACGCTGCACAACGTGCTGCGCCTTCGCGGCTTCACCATCGACGGCGAGCCGCTCGAGGTGGGTAGCGAAGCGCCCGATGCGGCGGGGGTCGATCTCCTCGCGCTCGCCATCGGCTCCGAGGGGATGCTGTTCGTCGTGACCGAGGTCGCGGTGAAGCTGCTGCCGAAGCCGCAGGGCGCGCAGGTCATCATGGCCTCGTTCGACGACGTCCAGACAGCGGGCGACGCGGTGGCGGCCGTGATCGCCGCGGGCATCATCCCCGCGGGGCTGGAGATGATGGACCGGGCCGCGACGCACGCCGTCGAGCAGTTCGTGGCCGCGGGCTACGACCTCGACGCCGCGGCGATCCTATTGTGCGAGTCCGACGGCACGCCCGCCGAAATCGAGCACGAGATCGCGCGCATGAAAGCGGTGCTGGAAGGCGCAGGCGCCGTACGCATCGCGGTGTCGAGCAACGAAGCCGAGCGGCTGCGCTTCTGGTCGGGCCGCAAAGCCGCGTTTCCGGCGGTCGGGCGCATCTCGCCCGATTACTACTGCATGGATGGCACGATCCCGCGCAAGCGGCTGGGCGAAGTGTTGCACTTCATCGGCGAGATGGAGCGCAAGTACCGCCTGCGCTGCCCGAACGTGTTCCATGCGGGCGACGGCAACCTGCATCCGCTGATCCTGTTCGATGCCAACAGTGCCGACGAGCTCCTGCGCACCGAGCAGTTCGCCGCCGAGGTGCTGGAGAAGTGCGTCGCGGTCGGCGGCACGATCACCGGCGAGCACGGCGTGGGGGTCGAGAAGATCAACCAGATGTGCACGCAGTTCGGCGCCGCGGAGCTGGAGCTGTTCCACGCGGTGAAGCGCGCGTTCGATCCGCGCGGGCTGCTCAATCCGGGCAAGGCGGTGCCGACGCTTGCGCGCTGCGCCGAGTACGGCCGCATGCACGTGCACCGCGGCGCGGCTCCGCATCCCGAGCTCCCCAGGTTTTGAGCCTTCAACACATCACCGAACGCATCCGCGCCGCTGCGGATCGGAAGCTCGCGCTGCGTTTCCGCGGCGGCGGCAGCAAGGACTTCTACGGCAACGAGCCGCGCGGCGAGCTGCTCGACACGTGCGCCTACGCCGGCATCGCCGCTTATGAGCCGAGCGAACTCGTGCTGACCGCGCGCTGCGGCACGGCGCTCGCCGAGGTCGAGCAGGCGCTCGCCGAGCGGGGGCAGTGCCTGCCGTTCGAGCCGCCGCATTTCGGCGCCGCGACATTTGGAGGATGCGTTGCGGCCGGGCTCTCCGGACCCCGGCGCGCAAGCGCAGGCGCGCTGCGCGACTTCGTGCTCGGCGTGAAGCTGATCGACGGCCGCGGCCGCCTCTTGCAGTTCGGCGGGCAGGTGATGAAGAACGTCGCCGGCTACGACATCTCGCGCCTCGTCGCCGGCTCGCTGGGAACGCTCGGCCTGATCGCCGAGGCTTCGCTCAAGGTGCTGCCGCGAGCGCCGGTCGAGCTCACGCTGCGCCTCGAGGTGGACGAAGCGAAAGCGCTCGACGCGATGAACCTCTGGGCCGCCCTGCCGCTGCCGATCTCGGCCACCGCCTGGCACGCCGGCGTGCTCGTCGTGCGGCTTTCAGGGTCGGAGGCCGCCGTCAGCGGCGCGGCGCGGCGTATCGGCGGCGCCGAAGCCGACTACGCGTGGCACGCCATCCGCGAGCAGACGCATCCGTTCTTCTCGGGCGACAGCGCACTGTGGCGTCTTTCCGTTCCGTCCGTTACTGCGCCCCTCGGGCTGCCTGGCGCGCAATTGATCGAATGGGGTGGCGCCCTGCGTTGGGCGCGTGGCGATGCCGGGAAAATTCGCGACCTCGCCAAGCGCGCCGGCGGGCACGCCACGCTGTTTCGCGCTGCCGACAAGTCCGCCGGCGCCTTTGCGCCGCTCGAGCCGGTGGTGATGCGTCTGCACCGCGCGCTTAAGAGCGCGTTCGATCCGGCGGGGATCCTCAATCCCGGCCGGCTCTACCCGGAGCTCTAGGCCTTTGCCAGCTTCTTCTTCTGTTCGGCGACCGCGGCGCGCGCCTGCGCGGCGAACATGGTCTGCGGGTAGCGCGACAGCAGCTTCGCGTACAGCTGGATGGAGAGCACCACTTCGCCCGCCTCGCCGGCCTTGGCGGCCGCATCGAGCAGCAGCCGCTGCTGCGCCAGCGCCTGGCTATCCGGCGCGGGCTGCGGCGCCGTCGGCGCGGCGGTCGGTGTCTCCGGCCGCGTCTGCGCAACGAAGCTCGCCATCCGCTGCTCCGCGACGCGCTTGCGCTCGAGCCACTGCTCACGCGCCCGCCATGCCGCGTAGCCGAGGCCTGCGGCGATGAGCACGGCGAGCATCCACGCGACGACGGTCATGCAAAAAGTATAGCGGTCCGATGCAGACGCAACTCGCCGACTTCATCCGCGACACGCCCGAGGGGCGCGAGGCGGAAGGCATCCTGCGCAAGTGCGTGCATTGCGGCTTCTGCACCGCCACCTGCCCGACCTACCAGGTGCTGGGCGACGACCTCGACAGCCCGCGCGGGCGCATCTACCTGATGAAGCGCGCCCTCGAAGGCGCCCCCGTGACCGACAAGACGCGCCTGCACCTCGATCGCTGCCTCACGTGCCGCGCCTGCGAGACCACCTGCCCTTCCGGCGTGCGCTACGGGCGCCTGGTCGATATCGGCCGCGCCGTGGTGGAGTCGAAGACGCGCCGCGGCCCGCTCGAGCGCGCGCGCCGCGCGCTCCTCGCCTGGGGACTGCCGCGATCCAGGCTTTTCGCCGCCGCACTGCGGCTCGGCCAGCTTGTGCGTCCATTGGTTAAGGTGCCGCCGCGCGCGCGCCCCGCGGGCGAATGGCCGGCGCCGCGCCACCGCCGCAAGATGCTGGTGCTCGCCGGTTGCGTGCAACCGTCCCTCGCGCCGTCGATCAACGCGGCGGCAGCGCGCGTGCTCGACCGCGCCGGCATCTCGCTCATCGAGGCACGCACTAAGGATGGAAAGGCGGCCGGCTGCTGCGGCGGCATCCGCTTTCACCTCAACTACCAGGAAGAGGGGCGCGACGACATGCGCGCGCTGATCGACGCCTGGTGGCCGGCCGTGGCAGCGGGTGAGGTGGAAGCCATCGTCATGACCGCGAGCGGCTGCGGCGTCACGGTCAAGGAGTATGGGCACCTGCTCGAGCAGGATCCGCAATATCGCGACAAGGCGGCGCGCATCTCGTCCATCACGCGCGACCTCTGCGAGGTGATCACGCCCGACATGGTTGCGGCGCGCGCCCCCGGCGGCAAAGTGGCGTTCCAGTCGCCATGCACTTTGCAGCACGGCCAGCAGCTGCGCGGCAGCGTCGAGGCGCTGCTCGCGCATGGCGGGTACACCTTGCAGCCGGTGAACGACGCCCATCTCTGCTGCGGCTCCGCCGGGACCTATTCGCTCCTGCAGCCCGCGATTTCGGGCGAGCTGCGCGGGCGCAAGCTCGCGGCGCTCGAAGCGGGCCGTCCCGAGGTCATTGTGACGGCAAATATCGGCTGCCTCGCGCACTTGCAGGGCGCTACGGCGACGCCGGTGCGCCACTGGATCGAGCTCATCGACGTAAAATGAAGCAATGAGCGAAACCGTCCGCGTCGCGTGCCCGCACGACTGCCCCGATACCTGCGCCATGCTCGTCACGGTCGACGAGGGCGTGGCGACGAAGATCCAGGGCGATCCGCAGGCTCCGTTCACCGACGGCACGCTGTGCACCAAGGTCTCGCATTATCTCGAGCGAACGTACTCGGCCGATCGGCTGAAATATCCGATGAAGCGCGTCGGGAAAAAGGGCGAGGGAAAGTTCGAGCGCATCAGCTGGGACGCGGCGCTCGATGAGATCGCCGCGCGGCTGAAAAGCCTGGCGGCTGAGAATCCCGAGACGATCCTGCCGTGCAGCTACGCCGGCACGATGGGCATGGTGCAGTACAGCTCGATGGACCGGCGCTTCTTCAACAAGCTCGGCGCCACGCTGCTCGATCGCACGCTGTGCTCCAGCGCCGGCAAGTACGGCTTGAAAGCGACGCTCGGCGGCTCGGTCGGCATGGACCCGGAGCGCTTCGACGAGGCGCGGCTCATCATCCTGTGGGGCGCGAACCCGGTGGTGTCGAACCTGCACCTGTGGTCGCGCGTGCAGGCCGCGAAGCGCCGCGGCGCGAAGGTCATCGCGATCGATCCCTATCGCAGCCTCTCGGCCGAGAAATGCACGCAGCACATCGCGCTGCTTCCCGGCACCGACGGCGCGCTCGCGCTCGGCATGATGCACGTGCTGATGCGCGAAGGCCTGATCGACCGCGATTACGTCGAGCGCTGCACGCTCGGCTACGAGGCGCTGGAGAAGCGCGTGCTCGCCGAATATCCGCCGGAGCGCGTCGCGAAGCTTTGCGGCATCGCCGCCCCCGACGTGGTGCAGCTCGCGCGCGACTATGGAACGACCAAGCCCGCGGCCATCCGCCTGAACTACGGCATGCAGCGGCACGCCGGCGGCGGCATCGCCGCGCGCACCATCGCCTGCCTGCCCGCATTGGTCGGCGCGTGGCGCGATGCCGCCGGCGGCATCGTGCTCAGCACCGCCGACTTCTACGGCTTCGACCATGCGGCGCTCGAGCGCCCGGACCTGCTCGCGGGCCGGCGCCCGCGCACCATCAACCACTCGCGGCTCGGCGATGCGCTCACCGCCGCCGAGCCGCCGGTGCGCGCGACCATCGTCTACAACAACAACCCGGTCGCGGTGTGCCCGCAGTCGGACAAGGTGATCGCGGGCTTCTCGCGCGAGGATCTCTTCACGGTCGTGATCGATCACTTCCAGACGGACACCGCCGACTACGCGGATATCCTGCTGCCGGCGACCACGCAGCTCGAGCACATGGACGTGCACAAGTCCTACGGCCACCTGTACGTGCTCGCGAACAATCCGGCGATCGCACCGCTCGCCGAGGCGCTGCCCAATTCCGAGATCTTCCGCCGCCTCGCCGCGCGCATGGGGTTCGAAGAGCCCTGCTTCCGCGATTCCGACGAGGACATCTGCCGCACGGCGGTGGCCTCCACCAAGCCGCGGATGGACGGCATCAGCTGGGACGAGCTGAAGGCCCAGGGCTGGCAGAAGCTCGCCGTGCCGCAGCGCTTCGCGCCCTTTGCGCACGGCGGCTTTCCCACGCCCTCCGGCAAGTGCGAGTTCACGAGCCGCTGGCTGGAAGAGCAGGGCATCGACCCGCTGCCGTTCTACAACCCGCCGGCCGAGGTCTCGGACGAGACGCTGGCCGAGCGCTACCCGCTCGCGTTCCTTTCGCCCCCGGCGCGTCACTTCCTCAATTCGAGCTTCGCCAACCTCGCGCGCTTCCGCGAGTTCGAGCGCGAGCCGCACCTCGACATGCACCCCGAGGACGCGGCCGCGCGCGGCATCCGCGACGGCGATGCCGTGCGCGTTTTCAACGATCGCGGCGCGTACACGCTGCGCGCCCGCGTCAACGCCAAGCCGCGTCCCGGCGTGGTGGTCGCGCCCTCGGTGTGGTGGAAGAAGTATTCGCCCGACGGGCGCAACGCCAACAACGTCACTTCCCAGCGCACGGCCGATCTTGGCGGCGGCGCCACGTTCTACGATTGCCGGGTGCAAGTCGAACTTGTCGACGCAGCCCGCGCCTAGCGACTACCACGACGCGCTCACCGAGCTGCCGAACCGGCGGCTCCTCGATGACCGCCTGAAGCAGGCGCTGCATCTCGCGCAGCGGCGCGAAACCGGGCTCGCGCTCGCGCTGGTCGAGCTCGCCGGCTTCTCCAGGGTGGATGATCAGGCGCTGTGCGAGGCGGCGCGGCGCCTCGCGCGCGGCCTGCGCAAGGCCGACACGCTGGCGCGCTGGGGCGCGGCGCAGTTCGCGATCATCCTTACCGACGTGCGCGCCGAAGCCGATTGCCGCGCGGTGCTCGAGCGGTTGATCGCGGCGCTCGACATGGACGTCGCGATCGGCATCTCGCTCTATCCCGCGGACGCGGGCGACGCCGGGGCGCTCGAGCGCAACGCCGATGCCGCGCGCAGCCGCGCGCGGCAGCTCGGCAGGCGGCAATACCGCTTCTACGCGCGATGAGGTGGCCGATCGTTCTTGCGGCCATAGCATGTACGGCGGCGTGCGCCTCGCACGCCGAGGACCAAGTCCGCGTCGGCTCCAAGCGCTTCACCGAGTCCTACATCCTCGGCGAGATCCTCGCGCGCGCGGCCGGCGGCGAGCACAAGCCCGGGCTCGGCAATACCGGCATCGTGCTCGCCGCGCTGAAGGCGGGCGCCATCGACGTCTATCCCGAGTACACCGGCACCATCGCGGCCGAGATCGTGCGCCTGCCGGGCAATCCCGACCTCGAGCAGCTGAACGCCGCGCTGGCGCAACAAGGTCTCGCGGCGGGCGTGCGGCTCGGCTTCAACAACAGCTATGCGCTCGCGATGCGCGAGGAGCGCGCGCAGGCCCTGGGCATCGCCAAGCTCTCCGACCTCGCGCGCCATCCCGAGCTCAAGTTCGGCCTGTCGCAGGAGTTCATCGGCCGCGCCGACGGCTGGCCGGGATTGAAGCGCGCCTACGGCCTGCCGCAGCCGACCCCATCGGGGCTCGACCACGGCCTCGCCTACGAGGCGGTCGGCACCGGACGCATCGAGGTGATGGACGTCTATTCGACCGACGCGAAGATCGAGCGCTACCGGCTGCGCGTGCTCGAGGACGACCGGCGCTTCTTTCCGCGCTACGACGCCGTGCTTCTATATCGGGCGGATCTACCGCAGCGCCTTCCCAAAGCATTCGGCGAATTAAAAAAGCTGGAAGGCCGCATCGACGAGCGCCAGATGATCCGCATGAACGCCGCGGCCGAGCTGGAAGGCAAGAGCTTCGCGGATGCCGCCGCGCTTTTTGCCGGCGAGACGAAATCCGGCGAGCGCAAATTCCTGTCCACGCTGTTCGGTGCGGATTTCTGGCGCCTGACGCGAGAGCACCTCGTGCTCGTCGGCGTCTCGCTCGCGGCCAGCATCGTCGCCGGCATCCCGCTCGGCATCGCCGCGGCGAAGCTGCCGCGCGCGGCGCAGGCGATTCTCGGCGTGGTGGGCGTGATCCAGACGGTGCCGTCGCTCGCGCTCTTCGCCTTCCTGATCGCGCTCGTCGGCACCATCGGCGTGGTCCCGGCGCTGATCGCGCTTTTCCTCTATGCGCTGCTGCCGATCGTGCGCAACACGCACACCGGCCTCACCGCCATCAGCCGCGGCGTGCGCCAGGCGGCGATGGCGCTCGGCCTCGAGGCGCCGGAGCGCCTGTGGCTCATCGAGCTGCCGCTCGCCGCCCCTTCGATCCTCGCCGGCATCAAGACCTCCGCGGTCATCAACGTCGGTACCGCGACCATCGCCGCGTTCATCGGCGCCGGCGGTTATGGCGAGCGCATCGCTGCGGGCCTCGCGCTGAACGACAACGTGACGCTGCTCGCCGGCGCGATTCCGGCGGCTGCGCTAGCGCTGTTGGTACAAGCGGCCTTCGAGCTCGGCGAGAAGCGCCTGGCTTGGCTGCCACGGTAGAATCCCCGCCCCTATGCCTCAGTTGATCGTAGTGCCCCGCGAAAGCGCCGCGGGCGAAAAGCGTGTCGCTACCGTCCCCGACGTAGTCGAAAAGCTCGTAAGACTGGGATTTCGCGTCGCCGTGCAATCCGGCGCCGGCGATGCCGCGAATTTTGCGGACGACACTTACCGCGCCGCGGGCGCTGAAATCATCGACGACGCGGCGCGCCTTTGGGCAGCCGCCGACATCGTGTTCAAGGTGCGCGCGCCGAGCATGGCCGAAGTCGGACTGCTGCGCGAAGGCGGCGCCTCATCTACCACTCTGGTGAGCTTCGTCTGGCCGGCGCAGAACCCCGAGCTGATGCAGGCGCTGGCGGCGAAAAAAGCCACCGTGCTGGCGATGGATAGCGTGCCACGCATCTCGCGCGCGCAGAAGCTGGATGCGCTCTCGTCGATGGCCAACATCGCCGGCTACCGCGCGGTGATCGAGGCGGCGCACCACTTCGGGCGCTTCTTCACCGGGCAGATCACCGCGGCGGGCAAGGTGCCGCCGGCCAAGGTGTTCGTGATCGGCGCCGGCGTCGCGGGACTGGCGGCGATCGGCGCGGCCTCGGGCCTGGGCGCCATCGTGCGCGCGAACGACACGCGGCCCGAGGTTGCTGACCAGATCAAGTCGCTCGGCGGCGAATTCGTGCCGGTGGAGTACGTCGAAGAAGGCTCCGGAGTCGGCGGCTACGCCAAGGTGATGAGCGAAGGCTTCCAGAAGGCGCAAGCCGCGGTGTTCGCAAGACAGGCGAAGGAAGTCGATGTGATCATCACCACCGCGCTCATCCCCGGCAAGCCCGCGCCGAAGCTGATCAGCGCCGAGATGGTGCGTTCGATGAAGCCGGGTAGCGTGATCGTCGACCTCGCGGCGGAGCAGGGCGGCAACTGCGAGCTCACCGAACCCGGCCAGGTGGTCGTCAAGCATGGCGTCACGATCATCGGCTACACCGACCTGCCCAGCCGCCTCGCCAGGCAGTCGAGCACGCTGTACGCGAATAACCTGCTGCGCCTGACCGAGGAGCTCTGCAAGACAAAGGACGGCGCGATCAACGTCAACATGGACGACGAGGTGATCCGCGGCACCACCGTGATCAAGGACGGCGCGATCACCTGGCCGCCGCCGCCGCCCAAGCTGTCGGCGCCGTCAGTAAAACCCGCGCCCAAGCCCGCCGCGCCTAAGGCCGCCGTACCAGCCGCCAAAGGCCATGGTGCCGCCAGCGCGCCGGCGTCGGCAAAGTCGACCGCGATCGTTTTTCTCGTCGCCGCAGTGCTCTTCTGGTTCATCGGCGCGAACGCACCCGCGGCTTTCATTGAGCACTTCACCGTATTCGTATTGGCGTGCTTCGTCGGCTACATGGTGATCTGGAACGTGACCCCGGCGCTGCACACGCCATTGATGAGCGTCACCAACGCGATCAGCAGCATCATCGCGATCGGCGCGCTGGTGCAGGTGGCCCCACCCATCGGTGACACCGCCGACCGGCCAGCAAGATGGATCGTCGCGCTCGCGTTGCTCAGCATCGCGCTTGTGGCCATCAACATGTTCGGCGGCTTCGCGGTGACCCAGCGCATGCTGCAGATGTTCCGCAAGTGATGCCCGCGACGCTTTCGACAGTCGCGTATGTCGGCGCGACCATTCTCTTCATCCTGAGCCTCGGCGGGCTCTCGAGTCCCGAGAGCTCGCGCCGCGGCAATCTCTACGGAATGATCGGCATGGCCATCGCCGTGCTGGCGACGGTTTTCGGCCCGAACGTCACGACCGGCGGCCTCGCCTGGATCCTGGGCGCGATGGTGATTGGCGCGGCGATCGGGCTCTACGCCGCCCGCGTCGTGAAGATGACGCAAATGCCCGAGCTGGTGGCGCTGATGCACAGCCTGGTCGGTCTCGCCGCGGTGCTGATCGGCTACGCGAACTACATCGACCCGGCCGCGACGGCGCATTTCCAGGGCGCCGAAAAAACCATCCACGAGCTCGAGATCTACATCGGCGTGCTGATCGGCGCGGTGACCTTCTCCGGTTCGCTGATCGCATTCGGCAAGCTTTCCGCGAGGATCAGCGGCAAGCCGGTATTGATCCCGGCGCGCCACTGGATCAATCTCAGCGGCTTGCTGCTGGTGCTGTACTTCGGCGGCGTGTTCATCCATACGCACGCCGTTGCCGAAGGGATGACGCCGCTCATCGTCATGACCGTGATCGCGCTCGCTTTCGGCATCCACATGGTGATGGCGATCGGGGGTGCAGATATGCCGGTGGTCGTCTCGATGCTCAACAGCTACTCGGGCTGGGCGGCAGCCGCCACCGGCTTCATGCTGAACAATGACCTGTTGATCGTGACCGGTGCGCTGGTCGGCTCGAGCGGTGCCATTCTTTCCTACATCATGTGCCGCGCCATGAACCGCAACTTCGTGAGCGTGATCGCCGGCGGTTTCGGCACCGCCGGCGGCGCGCCCGCCGCCGCCGGCGCGCAGCAGGCGGGGGAAGTCTCCCCGATCAGTGCGACCGAGACCGCCGAGCTGCTGCGCGCTGCGAAGAACGTCATCATCGTGCCGGGCTACGGCATGGCGGTGGCGCAGGCCCAGCACACCGTCTACGAAATCACGAAGCATCTGCGCGAGCACGGCATCAACGTGCGCTTCGGCATCCACCCGGTCGCCGGCCGCATGCCCGGACACATGAACGTGCTGCTCGCCGAGGCCAAGGTGCCCTACGACATCGTGATGGAGATGGACGAGATCAACCCGGACTTCCCGGACACCGACGTCGCGATGGTGATCGGCGCCAACGACATCGTGAACCCGGCCGCGCAGGAAGACCCAACGAGCCCGATTGCGGGCATGCCGGTGCTGGAAGTGTGGAAAGCGAAGACCTCGATCGTCAT
The DNA here is from genome assembly GCA_036506355.1 of Burkholderiales bacterium. Taxonomy (GTDB): domain Bacteria; phylum Pseudomonadota; class Gammaproteobacteria; order Burkholderiales; family SG8-39; genus SCGC-AG-212-J23. Next base: position 2,322 of record DASXRW010000182.1, on the reverse strand, counting down.
GAAGCGCAGCATGGCCTCGGGCTACGCGGGGGTGGACAACCCGCTCTTTTACAAGGACAACAACCGCATGCTGTTCGGCGACGCGAAGAAGATGCTCGACGAAGTGCTCGTCGCCCTCAAGGCGTGATCAAGATCGGCGTCTCGCCGCGCCTGTTTCATCCGCAGCCCGGCGCGCGCGGCGTGCACACCAGGGTCCTCCACTACCTGGAAGATGCGATCGCGCAGTGGCTGCTCGCGCGTGCGCTGGTGTTCATGGTGCCGCTCTCCGAGCGTGCCGCCGATTACGCGCGGGAGTTGGATGGCCTGGTGCTGCAAGGCGGCGCCGATATCAGCCCGCTCGCCTACGGCGAACCGCCGCTCAAGCCCGAATGGGCCGGCGACCCGGTGCGCGATCGCTACGAGATCGAGCTGGTGCGCGCATTCACACAAGCGCGCAAGCCCGTGCTCGGCATCTGCCGCGGCGCGCAGCTCATCAACGTGGCGCTCGGCGGCTCGCTGCACCAGGACGTGCCGGCGCATCGCAGCGACGACTACGACCAGCACGCGCACGAGGTGCGCCTCGAGCCCGGCTGCGGCCTCGCGCGCCTCTACGGCGAGACCGGGCCGCGCCGGGTCGTGTCGATCCATCACCAGGCGATCAACCGGCTGGGCCGCGATCTGCGCGTCGAGGCGCGCTCGGTGCCCGATGGGCTGGTCGAGGCGATCCGCTCGCAAGGTCCAAGCTATATTTGCGCGGTGCAGTGGCACCCCGAGTTTCATGGCGGCCGCAGTGGATTTCTGGACGGCGGGCCGCTGCTGGATGAATTCATAGGCGCCGCGCGCCGATGAGATCGGTGCTCGTGCGCCTGCTCGAGCGCGAGCGCGGCCTGTTCGCGGGCGCGATCGTCATCGCCGCCGCCTGCGCGGCGCTCGGCGTGCCCTTCGATTTCGTGCTGTTCGGCCTGACGCTCGCCGGCGTCGCGCTGTTCCACCACCATACGCTGCAGGTCGCGCTGATCGGGCTCGCGGCGATCCTGCTTTACAAGCTCGGTTTCGCCGGCTTCAAGACCGGGCCCGGGCTCGCCGGCTTCGGGAGCCACATGCTGCACGAGTGGGTGATCCTCACCAATCTGCTCGGCCTTTTGCTTGGCTTCGCGCTGCTCTCGAACCACTTCGAGGAGAGCAAGGTGCCGGCGGTGCTGCCGCGCTTTCTGCCCGATGACTGGAAGGGTGCGCTGGTCCTGCTGTTCATGATCTTCGTGCTCTCCTCGTTCCTCGACAACATCGCCGCGGCGCTGATCGGCGGCACCATCGCGCGCACGGTGTTCCGCGGCAAGGTGCACATCGGCTACCTCGCGGCGATCGTCGCGGCGTCGAACGCCGGCGGCTCGGGCAGCGTGGTCGGCGACACCACCACCACCATGATGTGGATCGACGGCGTCGACCCGCTGGACGTGCTCGAAGCGTTCATCGCCGCCGGCGCGGCAATGCTGATCTTTGGCGTCCCCGCGTCGCTGCAACAGCAGCGCTATTCGCCGATCACGCGCGATTCGACCGCTGGGGTGCGCATCGACTGGGCACGGGTGGCGATCGTCGCCCTGATCCTCATCACGGCCATCGTGGTGAACGTCATCGTGAACGTGAAGTACAGCGAGCTGTCGGACCGCTTCCCGTTCATCGGCGCGGGCGTCTGGGTCGCGCTCGCCGTGACCGCGCTCTGGCGCAAGCCGCAGTGGTCGCTGCTACCGGGGGCGCTGAAGGGCAGCATCTTTCTCTTGTCGCTGATCCTGTGCGCCTCGCTCATGCCGGTCGAGAAGCTGCCCGCGGCATCCTGGCAGACGGCGCTCGGCCTGGGCTTCGTGTCCGCCGTGTTCGACAACATTCCGCTCACCGCCCTCGCGCTCAAGCAGGGCGGCTACGACTGGGGCTACCTTGCATACGCCGTAGGGTTCGGCGGCTCGATGATCTGGTTCGGCTCGTCGGCGGGAGTCGCGCTCGCCAACATGTACCCGCAGGCCAAGTCCGTCGGGCTATGGCTCAAGCACGGCTGGCACGTCGCGCTCGCCTATGTCATCGGCTTCTTCGTCCTCTATGCGGTGCTCGGCTGGCATCCGAACCCGCCACACAAGACGCCGCCCTCGTATTCCACATCGTGAGATCGCCTTGCCGCTCGGCGAAAGCGCAGAGTAGAATCGTCGCGCCTCGCGCACGTCATAGCGGGATTTCGTTCCCGCCCATAATTCCAGAGAGAGGAGACAACGAATGAGCACGCAACAACCGCAGTCGCCAGCCTCGCGGCGCAAGTTCCTCACGGGGGCGGCGGCTGCCGCGACCGGAGCGGCA